>JAOXRX010000037.1 GCA_025800285.1 Alphaproteobacteria bacterium | reverse complement strand
CCACCTTCCTCCGGTTTATCACCGGCAGTCTCCTTAGAGTTCCCGACATTACTCGCTGGCAAATAAGGATAGGGGTTGCGCTCGTTGCGGGACTTAACCCAACATTTCACAACACGAGCTGACGACAGCCATGCAGCACCTGTCTCACAGTTCCCGAAGGCACAGTCCTATCTCTAAGACCTTCTGTGGATGTCAAGGGATGGTAAGGTTCTTCGCGTTGCATCGAATTAAACCACATGCTCCACCGCTTGTGCGGGCCCCCGTCAATTCATTTGAGTTTTAACCTTGCGGCCGTACTCCCCAGGCGGTCAACTTAATGCGTTAGCTCCGTTACCCACGTCTTAAAGACACAGACAACTAGTTGACATCGTTTACGGCGTGGACTACCAGGGTATCTAATCCTGTTTGCTCCCCACGCTTTCGCATCTGAGCGTCAGTCTTTGTCCAGGGGGCCGCCTTCGCCACTGGTATTCCTTCAGATCTCTACGCATTTCACCGCTACACCTGAAATTCTACCCCCCTCTACAAGACTCTAGTTCGCCAGTTCGAAATGCAGTTCCCAGGTTAAGCCCGGGGCTTTCACATCTGACTGACCTAGCCGCCTACGCGCGCTTTACGCCCAGTAATTCCGATTAACGCTTGCACCCTCCGTATTACCGCGGCTGCTGGCACGGAGTTAGCCGGTGCTTTTTCTATAGTTACCGTCATTATCTTCACTATTAAAAGAACTTTACAACCCGAAGGCCTTCTTCATTCACGCGGCATGGCTGGATCAGGGTTGCCCCCATTGTCCAATATTCCCCACTGCTGCCTCCCGTAGGAGTCTGGACCGTGTCTCAGTTCCAGTGTGGCTGATCATCCTCTCAGACCAGCTATAGATCGTAGCCTTGGTGAGCCATTACCTCACCAACTAGCTAATCTAACGCAGGCTAATCATATAGCGATAAATCTTTACCCCGGAGGGACTATAGGGTATTAGCCATCGTTTCCAATGGTTATTCCCTACTATATGGTATATTCCTACGCGTTACGCACCCGTGCGCTACTCGCCGATACCCGAAGGTATCATCCCGTTCAACTTGCATGAGTAAAGCCTGCCGCCAGCGTTCGTTCTGAGCTAGGATCAAACTCTCATGTTTGAAATCCTATTATAGACTCCTATATATAATATAGTGTCTAAAATATTTTGTTGCCAATTAAATTGGCAGAAATTAACAAAAACTCGCTTTTGCTTATTGTTTGTATTGCGTGTAAAAAAATATGCAATATTTAAGACTAGCGAATTTTATATATTATTTATTGTATAATCATAAAGAATCGCTGTCTGCATATCTCTTTTCTTCTTATCTTACTATGTCATATAATCCCTGAATTCGGAGGTAAAAAAAAGGCTCGAACCAGTCGAACACTGTTTATTTTTTTCTCATCCGTCCCTCGTTGGATGAACATAACTTAACCCCAACTCTCAAAAATTGCAAGCTTTTTTTTCACTTTTTTTTCACTTTTTTTCACTTTTTTAAAAAATCTAATATTTTCAACGACTTAGCAAATAAGAAAAATATAGCAAATCACCTAGAAAGCCTTGTTTTTCAAGTTTATACATTTTAAAAAGTTCGGTTTTGGTAGAAAATCATCGTTTTTGACGAATCTATAAAAATGATTTTTAGCTAAAAAAACATAAATACGAATCACTTTTACGAATCATTTTTATAAATCCCCCCTATTTACGAATCACTTTTGCAAATATATTTTAGAAATAGTTTATCATTAAGAATCATTTTTAATGATTCTATATACTTTTAACGAATCAGTTATTTGACTTTTGAAAAAATAGTTACTAATATTTAAAGAGATAATTAAGGAGTTAACAGAAAACAAAAGGAGAATACTTATGACAACACCTATTTTAAAAACACTTTTTAATCCAGAAGGAAGAGTAAATAGAAAAAAATATATATCGTGGCTAGCACTATTCACAATATTTCAACTATCATTTCTTATTATTGAAAGCTTATTTAGCGGAGAGATAGTAGAATCATTTTTTGCTATACTATATATAGTATCATTATTTTTGATTTTTTATGCCTCTATAATTTTAGCAGTTAAAAGATCTCATGATATAAATAAGTCTGGTTTTTTCATTATATTAATGTTCATACCAATAATTAACATTTATCCTACAATTGTATTAATGTGCCAAAAAGGAACAAGCGGACAAAATGACTATGGAGAAGATCCTTTATTGTAAACCTCAAATATGAAAAAAAGCTCTGTAAAAACAGAGCTTTTTTTGTTCCCTATATATATAGTGTTATTTACACAATTTTTTAGTGGCTTTTTCAATCTTATTTTCGACCAACTCAAGAGCTTCTTTTTTATCTAAACCAGATTTTATTGGAGGGAGAATATCTATCACAACCTTACCCGACTTCTTAACAAACTCTTTTTTGTTCCAAAACACTCCTGTATTTATAGCTATTGGAAGAATTTTTAAATCCAGCTCCTTATATATAGAGTAAAAACCTGATTTATACTTATTATACTCTCCTGGTAAAGTTCTACTACCTTCTGGAAATATTATGATAGGTCTTTTTTGCTTAAATGTTCTTCTAGCTTTTTCAACAATAACACTTATTGCCTTTCTCCCTGAAGATCTATCTATAGCAATCATTTGCATTTTTGCCATATACCACCCCCAGAAAGGAATAAGTAATAATTCTTTTTTATGAACAAAAACAGGGTACTCTTTAAATATAGCAGGATAAATAAATGTTTCTAATGCAGATTGATGTTTTGAAAGCACTAAGAAGCAACCATTTTCTTTTTCAAGTTTTCTTACTCTTTCAATACCTCTAACCTCTATTTTTAAGCCTAGAACTTTTTCAGCAATCCAGAAAACAGTTCTAAAATAAAACTTAAAGTGCAGATTAGCATAAGACACTGGCATTAACAGTACCCACATTGATAAAGCCAAATAAGATATTGACCACGAAAAAAATAATATATTAAAAACTACTGTTCTTAAGATTTGCATTACGATAAAACTCCATAATTAAATAAAACATAAATAAACTTATTATACTCACCGCATAACAACTTCCAATTCTCTAAAGAATTAAAGAAGTTCTCATCGATTGTATTTACTCCGTACCAAACTTTTTTTATACCTGGCAAAGACCTTTTAAACTCAACCTTTGCTCTAAGCAAATGATAATCAGAAGTTATAACTCTAACTTCTTTTATATGATTATTAAGCAACCACTCTTCGCTTTCTATAACATTACCTCTTGTATCCTCGGCTTTGTAGCCTAAGAAAAAATGATCTTTATACTTATCAAAGCTATCTTCTAAAATATCTTCTTTATTAACATTTTTATTAACACCTGATAAAAAAACTTTTGAAGTAGCTCCTTTTTCTAATAAATTAATAGACTCTGATATTCTACTATTTCCTCCAGTTAATACTATAGAGTTTTCTATATATAAATAGTCATTTTTAAAACCGCTTGAAAAAACAATGAAAACAATTAAACCCAAAAGCCATATTGCGAATAAACTAATTATTATTTTAACTGACAGCTTGAACATTTTAGCTTCTCAACTCTTTTTCAACATTAAACTTTGCTAGAGCAGCTGCCACCATAGAAACAAGTAAGGAAAAGGTTGCTGTTTTAACAATACTATATATAGTAACTCCATAATCCATTCCAAAAACCTTAACTAGAGAAGCAACTGTAACATTAAATAGAATCGCACCAACTAAACTCGCTTTTAAAGATTGCAGAAAGATGTTCTTTTTTATCATATCAGATATAAACATATCGCTAGCACCATTTAAATGGAGGATATTAATCTCTCTGTTATAAGTATGCAATATACTTTTAACCATAAAGTTAATTAATATAACAGACACCAATATAATAAGGGACATCAAGAATACACACATATAGAATATTGCTTTAGTAATCTTAAAAATATCTTTCCCCCAATATGAGTTTGAATAAACTTTAGAGTCAACGATAACTTTATTTATATCCATCTTTATTTTCTCATATTCAAAATCTGTATCTATTTTTACTTCTAATATATCAGGAACAGGCATTTTTGATAAATCAACACCGTCCAGCCACTCTGCAAGAATTTGTTCTTTATCTGAAGAGCTCATAGCTTTAACAACTTTCACTCCATTTATAGATCTAACTTTTTTAACACTGTCAGAAACATTAGTATATAGAGGCAATTCTATAGTGATGTTTGAAGCTAGGTTATTTTCCCATTTTTTACTTTTACTCATAACCTGACCTATAGTGAAGCTAAAGACCATAGTTAAATAAACAAACAAAGCAAATATAGCTATAAAATGAACTTGATAAGCTTTCTTTTTAAAAATCATTATAATTCTCCTGAACAATACTACCATTAAATAGAGAGAAAGTCTTACCCTGTATTTTATCTTTTATTCTTTGTGAATGAGTAGCAAGAATGACAGTTGTACCCAGCCTATTCATTTCTTGAAGGAGTTTTAATATTTTATCTCCTGTTTGAATATCTATAGATCCCGTAGGTTCGTCTGCCAATATTAATTTTGGCTTATTTATAATTGCTCTTGCAATAGCAACCTTTTGCTGTTCGCCACCAGATAAACTTAATGGCAATTCATCTTTCTTATCGGATAAATCTATCCAAGCCAATAGCTCTTCAACAGTCTTTTCTATCTCTTTTTCTGATTTTTTTGCAATTCTTAGGGGTAGAGCAACATTATCAAAAACTGTTAAATCATTTAATAAATTGAATCCTTGAAATATAAAGCCCATTTTCTGTCTCATTTTAGACTTAGTTGCTCTTGAGATTTTAGCTATATCATGATTAAAAACTTTTACTGTTCCTGAAGAGGATTCTAAATTCAAATGCATTAGATTTAGCAGACTGGATTTACCTGTACCAGAAGCTCCAGATAAAACCACAAAATCTCCTGATTCTATATCGAAAGAAACATCATCAAATATATAGTCTCTTGAGTTTGGATATTTCAATTTTAAATTTCTAACCTTTATCAAAACTTTTAAATCTCCTTGCATAAATATGAAATATATCTTATAAGTAAAAACTATAGATGTCAATGAATAGTTTAAAAGAAGGAGGATTTTATGATAATACAATGTCCTAAATGTAAAAATAACTTTCTTGCTCCAGATGATTTGCAAGAAGAGCAAACTCTACAATGCGGTAACTGTGATTATACTTGGATTTTTCAGCAAGATCTTAAAACAATTCCCGAGAAAATAAAACCTTCAGAAGCAAGCCATTCTGAAGACTTTAAAGAAGATGTAAAGAAAAAGACATCAGCTTTTACAAATTTACTTCTCCTTATAATATCATTAACTATTTTCTATATAGCAGCAAGCATATTTTCTAATGATATTGTTAACAAATGGAGTCCAAGCAAGAAACTATTTGACTTGATGAATATTGAAACAACTTTAGACAAAAAGCCATCTTTAATAATAAAAGATGTAAAAGCATTAAGAGCAGGAAATGAGATTATTATATCTGGCAGTATAAAAAATTTAAAAGCTAATGAGACTATAGTACCAACAATAAAAGTTAATGATAAGTTTGATGTATATCCAAAGCAAAGAAAGTTATCAAGCCAAAAAGAAACATCTTTTGAAGCTAATTTGCCAATGGACATAAAAGAACCTGTAAAAATTTCTTTTTAATAAATAAAAAAAACCGATATTTAATATCGGTTTTTTTATTAGTATGCTGGATAAACTCTCGTTTCATTATGCCCACACTCCATACAACTTAAAGATTTTGGCTTTTTACCACAAGCTGATAGAGCTAATGCACAAATCAATAATAAAACTAAAAACTTAGAATGGGATTTCATCATCGAAATCATCCATAGAGTTCATTGAGTTATCACTTGCAGGAGATGATGCTGGCATTGAGAAATTATTATCCATACCAGATGAAGCTCCCATATTATCATAAGATGCTGAAGAACCTTCTCTTCTGTCTAGCATTTGAAGCTCTCCACTGTAAGGTCTTAATACAACTTCTGTTGTGTATTTTTTTTCTCCAGCAGATGTTTCATAACTTCTTGTTTCAAGTTTACCTTCGATGTAAACTTTTGAACCTTTTCTCAAGTATTTCTCTGTTAAGTCAACAAGACCTGAGTTAAATATAACAACTCTGTGCCATTCTGTTTTTTCTTTTCTTTCTCCTGTTGTTCTATCTTTCCAAGATTCTGATGTTGCTAACGAAAGATTCGCTACTCTTGAACCGTTTTGAAAAGATCTAATTTCAGGATCGTTTCCTAAATTACCTACCAGTATCACTTTATTAATTGAGCCTGCCATATTTTGCCTTTCTGATCAAATAAAAAATTTTATTGATTCTATTTTTAAATTAAACTTGATTATTTTATATAACTTTTTTTTCTGTTGTGCAAGATTTTTATAAAAAATAATTATTTGAACCTATTATGTATCCACAACCAGTTTTTTGGTTCTTGTTTTATGTATTCAGTTAATTTATCATTCACTTTTTGAGCGATATCTTCATTTTTGTCTTCTTTACTTACTTGAATTTCCTTATCAAAGATAATCTCAAACTTACACTTACCATTTACTCTATTAAATCTAAGAGGTATTATATGAGCACCATATTTTTTAGCGAACTTAGCATACATATCTGGAGCTGAAGTTTGTTGACCTAAAAAAACAACATTGGAGGCATCACTTAACCACTGGTCTACAAGTATTCCTATAGCCATTCCTTTTTTAACATCTTTTGTCATAGCTCTCATTCCATCAACACTCTTAGGATAAAGAACATATTTTTCATCTTTTCTCATCTTGTTTAGCATTTTGCTAACATATGGGTTATTTGGAGTTCTATATACACACCCCATATCTTTACCAAATTGCTTTTTAAAAGCTCTTATAATTTCCCAATTTCCTATATGCCCTGAAACAAACAAGCATGCTTTACCATCATTTAACAAAGCCTCTACATTTTCAACACCTTTTAAGTTAACTCTTTTGGATGCATTGTTAGCACCACTAGACTCTATTATTTTATCTAGATGAACATACTCTCCAGCAATTCTACCTATATTATTCCACATACCTTTTATTATAGTATCGACTTCTTTATTACTAATATCAGGATATACTTTATTTATGTTACTTCTTGCTATAGAATCCCATTTAGAAAATCTCAAAAAGCATCTAGCTACAACAGACCCTGTTGCAGATGCGATATCGACAGGAAGTAACTTAAATATAAATAGAAGTATGTATACAAAAAAAGCTTCTATAAGGTATTTTATTTGTTTCACTTTAATACCTCTTTCAAATCTTTTTTATTCTCTATATCTAATTTAATTTCCAAAACCTTTACCTTTTCCTTAAAATCTTGAGGCAACTTAACATAATCTTTCATTGTAGTAACCAACTGCTTATCTTTAGGGAATTTAGATAAATCTTTTTTAGTATATTTATGATGATCTTTAAAAGATTTAGTTTCAAAGTTCACACAACCAATCTCTTCTAGAGACTTATAAAATTTATTTGGGTTACCAATACCTGCAAAAGCAAAAACATTTTTTCTTAGCCTAATTTTTTTAGGTTTGATTTTAGCTCTTATTACAGGAATAAACTGAGAAACAAATTCTTCTAAATTATAAATATCTTCTCCTATTAAAATACAAGCATTTGCTCTCATTAGAGCCTCTTCTATATTTTCTCTACAAGGACCCGCAGGAATACATTTGCCATTTCCAAATCCTTGTGTAGCATCTACAACTATTAAACTAACAGATTTCTCTATACTTCCATCTTGAAATCCATCATCTAAGATAATAAAGTCAACTTGGAGATTTTCAGCCATAATAAGAGCTTTCTCTCTAGAATCACATATTATACACATAGCTTTCTGAGCAAGCATTAAAGGCTCATCGCCAACTTCAGCAGCAGTATGCTTCTTAGAGTTAACAACTACAGGCATTGTTTTATCTATGCTTGCACCATAACCTTTTGATACAAAGCAAACTTTCTTTTTGCTCTGTTGAAAAATATCAGCAATTGCCATAGCTGTAGGAGTTTTACCATTTCCTCCTGCAGTTATATTGCCTATACATATAACAGGAATATTAGCAGAATATTTATGCTTACAATTAACTCTTGCTTTTGTAACAGCATTATAAACCAACCCCAATGGAGATAATATTATTGATATAATAGAAAAATGTTTTTGCCAGAACTTAGGAGCTTTCATAATTACAGAACTCCTGCTTTTTTAATTTCTTTTAGTATATCTTCTATAATTGTGTTGTCTTTGCCAACCACTTTTGTTGCTTCTTTTGACAAAATCTTTCTTTTGCTATCATCTTTCAGCAAAGAAAGAATTGCTCGCTCTAAAGCTTTTTCATCTTTTACAATTTTTGTAGCTTTTTTTAAAGAATCAAATATAGTCTCAAAAGCTGAAATCTTTGTACCACTTAAAACCGCACAACCAAATTTAGCTGGCTCTATAGGATTATGTCCGCCATCATGATAAGGACTCAAAGACCCTCCCATAAAAACTATAGGAGAAATACTATAAAAAATTCCAACTTCTCCAAAAGTATCTGCTACATATATGTCTTTTCCCTTAGAAGGTAATTCTCCTTCACTTCGCAAAGAGTAATTTAACTCAGCTCTATCTAGTAAAGATTTAATTTCATCTCTTCTATTTGGATGCCTAGGTAAAATTATAGTAATTAAGTTTTTAAACTTTTTGCTTAAGTTTTTATGAATATTGATTGCTATTTGTTCTTCTCCTTTATGAGTAGACGAGAAACAAACTACTTTTCTTCCCCTTAGAGATTTCTTTAGCTCTGCTAATTTCTCGTTATTTACTTCAGGAGCATTTGTTGTAAACTTTAGATTACCAACATTCTTTACATTCTTACCACCAAGCTCTCTCAACATTCTCACTTTTTTGTTTGTCTGTGCTAAAATAACTGAGAAAGAAGAAAGAATATCTTTTATCATTTTAGGATGTTTCTTCCAACTATTAAAAGACTTATCTGAAATAGTTGCATTTATTGAGGCAACAGGAATATTTCTTTGTTTTAATTGCATTAATATATTTGGCCATATTTCTGACTCAGTCCAAATAACAGAATCTGGCTTCCAATAATTAAGAAACCTATTCACAACAGCAGGAACATCTAGTGGAACAAATTGGTGGATTGCCCCTTTTGGCAATTTCTTTGCCATAAGCTTAGCCGATGACAAAGTCCCTGTAGTCATTAAAACTTTTATTTTTTTATCTTTTAAAATTCTATCTATAAGAGCCAATGCCGAGTTAGATTCACCAACACTTGCACAATGTATCCATAAAAGCTTTCCCTTTGGTCTATTAACAGTATAATAACCAAGCTTCTCTCTTTTTCTCAGAGGATCTTCTTTACCCTTTTTTTCTCTAATAACAAGAAATAAAGGTAATATTGGACTTATCAAATAACTAAAAATTTTATATATTGTAAACATATAACTACTTATACTATAAAAAGATAAAAATTAAAAGCAAAAATTAATATACCCTTAAAAAATCAATCTCCCACAAAAATAGTAGGAGATTAATTTATTAAAAAAGCGATAATTCTTAAGCTGATAAAGCGTCCAAGTTTTTATTATCACCAGCAGTTTGTTTAACTTTAAGCTTAACCACTTTTGCTGGAGCTTTTTTAGCAACAACTTTATTTGTTTTCTTAACAACTGTTTTTGTAGTTTTCTTTTTAGTAACAGTTTTTGCTGTTTTCTTAGCAGGAGCTTTCTTTTTAACAGGAGCTTTCGCTGTTTTCTTAGCAGGAGCTTTCGCCTTAGCTTCGACTTTAGCTTTTGCTTTTGCCTCAAGAGTTTTGTATCTTTTAATCTGCTTTGGAATATCCTCTTTATTAGCAACCTCTAAAGTTCCTTTATTATATATATAGATTTTATCTCCAGCATATTTTTTAACCATTTCACCAAGAGCAATTATCTCAAATTGTTTAGACTCTTCATTTCTTCTAGAAATAGCATACCATTGGCTTTTCTTAAACTTCACATCACCATCTCTGTATCTTGAGATTTCTTCTCCAATGATAATTTCTTCGTAGTCTTTTATTTCATCCGACCATCTAAATAGATGTTCTATTTTACTATTAAGTTCACGATATTTATAATCTCCATTTGCATAAGAAAATACTTCTGCACCTTTTGAAATTATTTTATATTTAGTTTTAGATTTGTTTAATCTTAAAAGATTCCAAACACCTTTTGTATCTTTTAATCCATAATCTCCATTTCCAAATCTTTTGAAAGCTTTTGCTTTTGCAACAACAGCTGTTTCGCCCTTACCTGTTTTTTGGTTCATAACAATTAAATGCCATACACCATCCACATCTTTATAAGCATAGTCGCCATTATCAAATGATCTTACATCAACACCTTCACATATAACTTTATATTTTCTAGCTCTTGGAGCTTTTCTTAATAAAGACCAAATATCTAAATGATTTTTAAAAGCAATATCTCCATTTGCGAATGATTTAACATCATAACCAACACAAAGCTCTTCATATTTATTTGTTTTTGCATTAAACCTCTTTAGATGCCATTTATTTTTTCTATCTTTTGTAGCATAATCGCCATTTTTGAAAGAAGTTACATCTTCTCCGCTAGCCATAAGTTTATACTGTCCACTAGCTGCATTAAATCTTTTTAAATATCTTTTAGAATCTTTTTCAAACTCGAAATCTCCGTTAGAGTAAAGATTAATATCTTTTGCTTGTATTACCTCTTTATGAGATCCTTTTTTCTTATCAAATTTAAATAATTTTTCTACTCCGTTTTCATCTTCATAAGAAAAATCACCATTAGCATGAGCAAAAATATCTTCACCACTAATTACAGTTTGTTTCTCTTTTGTTTTTTCATCAATTCTTTGTAAATGTAATGTGCCTTTTGAATCTTCATAAACAAAAATTCCATTTTTATATGAATCAACCGTTCTACCCTTTGCAATTTCAATATATTTTCCAGTCTCTTTATCTTTTCTCATAAGATGAGAAGTACCTCTACCATCAACATAAGAATAATCGCCATTCGAGAAATAATATATAGATTTCTTACAATCAATTTCTTTATGAGAGCCGTCTTTTTGCTCTAGACATAAATGATCTTTTTCTTCCTTATCAGTGTAAACAAAAATTTTGCCACTTATTTGTTTAATATTAGATATATCTTTGATTTTTTGCATGGATAAAAACTCCTTTGTTTTCAATAATTGCGAATTACTAAAAAAATTAGCACAAACGAATCGAGCTTTTCAACACTTTTTTACAAAAAAATTGCTTTTTTTATGATTTTCTTCCCATTTACTACTTATTGGTGCAAAAATCACCAAAAACACACACTAAAAAGTTGTTGTCATGAAAAATATAAGTTTTTAAAAGTGGCATTTTTCTTAATTTTTTAATAAAAATATAGAATTAATTATAATAAAACCCTTATATACTACACTCTAATTAAAATAGAAATAAAAGCAATTATACAGATAATAAAAAAAAGACTCCGAAAATTCGGAGTCTTTTTAAAGAATTTGAATAAAGTATTATTCAGCAGCTTCTTCAGCAACAACTTCTTCTTTTACTTCTTCAACTTTTTCTGAAGATTTTTTAGGAGCTGTAGCAGCTTCTGCTTCTTCAATTGTTCTAGCAACATTAACAACAATTGTTGCAGAAACTTCTGGATGAAGTTTTAATTCAATTGAGTTAACACCTGTTTCTTTTATTGGGTGATTTAGAACAACTTGGTTTTTAGCAACTTTGAAAGATTTTGCTACAAGTTCTGCAGCGATATCTTTTGTTGAAACTGAACCATATAGAACACCTGTTTCTGAAGCTTGTCTAATAACAACAACTTCTAAACCGTTCATTTTTTCAGCAACTTTAGATGCTTCTGATTTTGATTTTTCATTAGCAGCTTCTAGATCTTTTCTTTTCTTTTCAAATATAGCTAGGTTAGCTTCATTAGCTCTTAAAGCTTTCTTTTGAGGAAGTAGGAAGTTTCTTGCGAAACCATTTTTTACTTCAACAACATTACCTAAACCACCTAGTTTAGCAATTCTTTCTAATAAAATAACTTTCATTTCTATCTTCCTCCTTTATTTACATATGGAAGTAGAGCTAAGAATCTTGCTCTTTTGATAGCTTTAGCAAGTTCTCTTTGTTTTTTAGCACTTACTAGAGTGATTCTTGTTGACATGATTTTACCTTGTTCAGAAATAAATCTTGATAAAAGTTTTGTATCTTTATAGTCAATAGCTGGAGCACCTTCTACTGAGAAAGGGCAAGTTTTGTTCTTTTTAAAGAATGATTTTTTTGTAGCCATCTTATGCGTTCTCCTTCTTATTGTTTTTCATCATAACAGAAGGTTCTTTAGAGATTTCTTCAACTTTAATGCTTAGGAATCTTAGAATATCTTCGTTTAAAGACATTTTTCTTTCCATTTCAGCTAGTCCTTCTGGAGTTGCTTCTAAGTTTAATAGAATATAATGTCCTTTTTTGTTTTTCTTAATTTTGTAAGCAAGGTTTTTTAGACCCCAGTATTCTTTAGATACTAGCTTGCCTTTGTGGTCTTTGATGATAGCAGCAAATTCGTCTGCTAATTTTTCTGCATGAGCTGCTGACACATCTTGTCTAGCAATCATAACAGTTTCATAATAAGCCATAGTTTTTCTCCTTATGGTCGGCGGACTGTTTTATTAATTCCTTTTAAAAATCAATAATAAATCCCATTAATCGGCTAAGGTCAATTGCCTTAGCAAGGAATCTCTCCAAAGAGAGGTCTATTTTTATACACCTTAAAGCTATAAAAGTCAAGTTTTTAAGCATCCTCTATTATATATAAGTGTTTTTCTTGACTTTTTTATGTTTTTATTATATATTCAGCTTTCAACGAACCACCCTGGAGGCTCGTTGTATAACAAAAATTAAAAAGGAATAATAAAAATGACAAACTTAATGACTTTAAAAGCAGAATTAAGAAACAGAGTTGGTAAGGGGTCCTCTCGTGCTGCAAGAAGAGCAAACAAAATCCCTGCTGTAATTTACGGTGATAAAAAAGAACCATTATCAATAGCTATAGAAGAATACGATTTCTTCATGCTAAGAACAAAAAACCAAAACATCTTTACAAAAACTTGTGAAGTTGAGGTAGATGGTAAAAAAATTAACACTCTTATCAGAGATATCCAATATCACCCTGTTACAGACGAACCTTTACATGTTGATTTCCTAAGAATTGGTAAAAATACTGAAATCACAATCATGATTCCATTAAAATTCGTTAACGAAGAACTTTCACCAGGTATCAAAAAAGGTGGTGTTCTTAACATCGTTTCTCATGAAATCGAGCTTACATGTAAAGCAAGTCAAATCCCTGAAAACATCATTATTGATCTTGATGGTAAAGATGTTGGAGATTCTATCCACTTTGGTTCAATCAAACTTCCAAAAGGTTGTACTCCAAGTCATGAAGATGAATCATTTACATTGGCTGCTATTACAGCTCCATCAGCTCTTAAATCAAAAGAAGGTGCTGCTGGTTCTTCAAATGAAGAAGAAACAGAAGCTGGAGAAGAAGCTGCTGAATAATAAAGCGACTAAAAGCATAATTAATAACCTCTTGGCAACAAGAGGTTATTTTTTTATAAAGTTTGACTTAATTTATCTATTAATATAGAATATTAAAAAATATAAAATTAGAAGGTATATATATGCATATTATAGTAGGTTTAGGTAACCCAGATAAAAAATACACTGATACTAGACATAATATAGGATTCACTGCAGTCGATAAAATACATGAACACTATCTTTTTCCTAACTTTAGAGAAAAATTTAATGGTTTGATATCAAAAGGTAAAATACACGGACAAGATGTTATCCTTGTAAAACCAATGACATATATGAATCTATCTGGTCAATGTGTAGGAGAAGTAATAAGGTTTTATAAATGCCCAATAGAAAATGTAGTAGTTCTACACGATGATTTAGACTTACCTTTTGCTAAAATCAAAACTAAAGTTGCTGGGGGTAATGGCGGACATAATGGATTAAAATCAATCACCTCTCATATTGGAAACAACTACAGAAGAATAAAAATAGGGATAGACAGACCTAAAAACAAGGCTGGGGTTGCTAATTATGTGCTAAAGCAATTCTCAAAAGATGAAAAAAATGCTATAAAAAACAAACTTGCACCTAATATCGCAACATATATTAAGCTAATTTTAGAAGAAAAAGACTCAGACTTCATGAATAAACTTCATTTATTTTAAATAATTAGTTGCATTTGCGAATCGAGAGTAGTATACTATATATGTGTTCTTAGATAACATTTTATGAGGAGGTTTGATATGAATACAAAGAAAGTTGACAATGAGATTGATGATATTCTGAAAACCAAAGGAGTTTTGGAACAGGATTCGGATAAATCTTGGCATCTGAGAATGAAAAACTTAACATGCCACCAAAAACAATTGGTACAAAATTTAATTAAACCTGTGGGTGAAGACAAGGCTAAAAAAATTATTAACAATTTTTTTAGCTATTTTAATGAGCCTATCCCTGAAAGCACAATAGAGGAAATCGCTAAAGATGTTGCTAACACAAGCGAATATGCTATTCAAAAGGGGTTAGAGCTTGCTGGTAAAAAATATGGTCATACTACAAAAGCAGGTGCAATTGAGTTTATAGACAAAGAGTCTCAACTCACAACAAAAATAGCAAAAGACTGCGGACTATCAGAAACTTGCAAGCGATGTAAATTAAGAAGCAAAAAGCATTCTTTATGTGGCAAACACTTCGTACATTCCTTGTCTAATTAAGCTATTATAAAATTTCTGCAGATTTTATTCCATCTTTAAGATGAACATCTACTTTATCCCCTAAATTCAAGTCATCAACAGAAGTTACTAAGCTATTTTCACTTTTAATAATTGCATATCCTCTATTCAAAACATTCTTATAAGAATAACTTTCCAGAAGCCTTTTATAGGCTGTTATTTTTTCCTCTTTTTTATTCATCATATTATTAATAGATACTGAAAGTCTTTCTGTAGCGGAGTCCAATCTTTGCATATAATTCTCTATTAAAGAGTTTGGATGAATAAGCCCTCTTTTTAAAGCTTGCAAGTAATTATTTCTTTTTTCAATTTGGAAATTAACATTGCTATACATTGTTTGTTTTGATTTCAATAAAAAATTCATTATATCAGAGAGAACAGGCACAGCAATTTCTGCAGCAGCCGTTGGAGTTGGAGCTCTTACATCAGCAGCATAGTCAGACAAAGTAGTATCTGTTTCATGACCAACAGCGGAGATTACAGGAATATCACTATTTGCAATAGCTCTAACAACTATTTCTTCATTGAATGGCATCAAATCTTCAAAAGAGCCACCACCTCGAGCAACAATTATAACATCTGGTCTATCTTCTCCACTTATTAAATTAAAATCATTTATACCTTTAGCTATAGTTTTTTCCGCTCCAGCACCCTGAACTAAAGATGGAATCAACAATACTCTTGTTGGGAACCTATCATCAATTCTATGCATTATATCTCTAATCACCGCACCAGTTGAAGAAGTAACTACACCTATAGTTCTAGGTAAATATGGCAACTTCTTTTTCCTACTTGCTTCAAATAAACCTTCGGCAGCTAGTTTCTTTTTTCTCTCTTCAAGAAGCTTTATTAAAGCTCCTTGTCCAGCAAGCTCCATAGAAGATATTATCATTTGATAATTTGATCTTTGAGGATAAGAAGTTATCTTTCCACTACATATAACCTCCATTCCTTCTACAGGAACAACAGATAATTTAGAAACACTTCCTCTCCAACATATAGCATGCAACACACTGTTTTCATCTTTTAAATCAAAATACATATGACCTGATGCAGGTCTTTTAATCCCGGATATTTCACCCTTTACCAAGATATTTGGAAAGATATTTTCTAAGCTCCCTTTTATATTCAAAGAGACCTGACTAACTGTAAGTATATTTTTTTCTAATGATTCCATAATAATTAATTTATATATCAAATAAATAAAAAAATAAACATAAAAATAGACATTATAAAAAAATTACTATATAAAAAGTATTATGATTATGTATATAAAGGCATTTTTACTAGGAATAATTGAGGGGTTAACAGAGTTCATCCCTGTATCTTCCACAGGACATCTTTTGGTATTTAGTGACTTATTTAACTTTAATACACCTTCAAAAGATGTTTTTATAATTGTAATTCAACTCGGAGCAATACTAGCTGTATGTTATGAGTATAGAAAAAAGCTTATATCTGTATTATTAAATTTATTCTCTGACAATTCAGAAAAGAATAAAACTTCTTGGAGATTTGCAAGCAATTTACTTATAGCATTTATGCCATCTGTAATTATCGGTCTAAGTCTATATAAATACATAAAAAATATTTTCTGTTCTGATTACATGTTACTAGTAATAGGCTGTTCTTTAATAATAGGAGGTCTTTTATTTATGCTAGTTGAGAGAAAAAAAATCCCAATTCAAACAACTAATATAGACCAACTAACATTTAAAAAGTCTTTAAACATAGGATTATTTCAAACTCTAGCGATGATACCAGGAGTCTCCAGATCTGGAGCAACAATCATTGGAGGACTATTAAACAAACTTGACAGAAAAACAGCCACAGAATTTTCTTTCTTTTTAGCAATACCTACAATGTTTGCCGCAACAGTTTATGACATGTATAAGATGTGGAGTTTTTTAGAAGCAAATGACCTTTTACTTATTCTAACTGGTTTTATAACTTCTTACTTTTCTGCTCTTTTAGTTATTAGATTTGCAGTTACATATGTAAAAAAACATTCCTTTGAAATATTCTCTTATTACAGAATAATCGCAGGAATGCTTTGTATTATTTACTTCTTAATTTAGACTTATTTTGAAGCTTTAACTATTTCACTTAATAACTTTTCTTCAGTAGATTTCTCTTCTGACTTACCGTCTTCTTTTGTAACCTTGTTATTATCTTCATTAAATTCGATAAACCCTTTAAGCTTTTTACTTCTTGTTGGGTGTCTTAGTTTACGAATAGCTTTTGCCTCAATCTGTCTAATTCTTTCTCTTGTAACTGAGAACTGATAGCCAACTTCTTCAAGAGTATGATCTGAGTTCATACCAATACCAAATCTCATTCTTAAAACTCTTTCTTCTCTTGGAGTAAGAGTTGAAAGAACTCTGGTTGTGATTTCTCTTAGATTGTTATCAATTGCAGCATCGATTGGGATAACAGTATTTTTATCCTCAATGAAATCTCCTAATTGTGAGTCATCCTCATCACCAACTGGAGTTTCTAAAGATACAGGTTCTTTAGATATCTTCAGAACTTTTCTTACTTTATCTACAGGCATTCCTAGTCTCTTTGATAATTCTTTATGAGTAGGTTCTCTATCTAACTCTTGAGTCATTGTTTTCATTGTTTTAACAACTTTATTAATTGTTTCAATCATATGAACAGGAATACGAATTGTTCTTGCTTGGTCAGCAATAGCTCTTGTAATAGCTTGTCTAATCCACCATGTAGCATAAGTTGAAAACTTATAACCTCTACGGTATTCAAACTTATCAACCGCTTTCATAAGACCTATATTACCTTCTTGAACAACATCCAAGAATTGAAGCCCTCTATTTGTATATTTCTTAGCAATTGAGATAACCAATCTTAAGTTAGCCTCAACCATTTCTTCTTTTGCTAGCTTAGCTTCTTTATCACCTTTTTTAATTATAGAAACAATTCTTTTAAGCTCTGCGATTGGCAAGCCAGTTTCATCAACAATCTCATCCATTTGAGTAACGATGTTTTTGAATACAACTTTTTTCTCATTAGAGAATTTCTCCCAACCCTTTTCAGGAAGTTCTCCAACTTCTTTTAACCATTTCTTTGAAATGTATTTTTGTTTTTCGTACTCTTTTATAAAGTTTTGTCTTTTGATACCACTATCAATAGCTGCTCTTAAAAGTTTACCCTCTAGAGAAACTAACTTAGAGTTAATATCATATATTTGCTTAACTAAACTATCAATACAATCAGGATTAAGTTTAATTCTGTTCATTAACTCGACAAGTTCAGCTTTTGTTTCAGAATAACTCTGCCTTGCTTTTTTAGTAAATGCACATTTTCCTCTAATAAACCCTAATCTTTTTGTTTGCAATTCTTTTAAACTTTGATAAAGAGATATAATTGTTTCAAAAGTTTCCAGAACAACAGGATATAAAGCAGTTTCCATTGAAGAAACAGAAACTGTATTATCGCTAGATGATGATGCTAAATCCTCTTCATCCAAACCAGATCTCTCTAACATTTCTTCTTCTTCTGCCGATTTGATTTGTTTTTCGATATCAGCTCCAAATATATTTGCATAAGCTGTTTCCAAATCAATGATATCTCTTAAATATATATTATTTTCTTTTATGTCTTTATGCCAATGTTCAAGAGCCTCTAGAACTAAAAGATTTTCACAAAGACCATCCATAAGAGCTGTTTTAGCAGCTTCTATTCTTTTTGCAATTGCGATTTCTCCATCACGAGAAAGAAGAGGAACTTCTCCCATTTCTCTTAGATAGATTTTTATAGGGTCATCCACTCCTGCGGCATCATCTTTTACATTACCCTTACTTTCTTGAATCTTTTTCTTTTTGAAGAAGCTACTTTCACTTTCTTCTTCGCCTTCATCATCAGCTACAATTGCTATACCCATCTCAGATATTGCATTCATTACAAATTCCATCTTATCTGATGAGAACTCGTCTTCTGGTAAAATTTCATCTATTTTTTTTAGAGATATAGAGCCTTTTTCTTTTGCCTCTTTCAAAAGCAAGTTGATTTGCGCCTTTACTATATCTTTGTTACTATCGTTAGAGCTCATTAACGCACCTTCTTTTTTATAAAAACAACTGAGATCTTAATAGCATAATTTTAAATAAAAAAAAAGTTTTTTTTATTTTTTCTTCAACTTTTCTTTTTTAATTAATAACAGCTTATGCAACTCATCATCAGACAAGCCTTCATCTTTTAGAAGCATTTTCTCTTTTCTTACTATTTGCTGTTTAACAATTTCTTCTATAATAAATTTAACATTCTTTAATAAATCATCTTTATTTAAGTTTGGCCTACACCATTGGAAATACAAATAAACTTCATTGTTTAACACTTTATTTAAAGAGTCGCCAAACCCCTCTTCTCTTAAGTAAGAAATCAAGTCTTCTGAAGACACACTTTCATCTTCAAGTTTTAAATAAGTTTTTTCGTAAAGCTTACTTTTTGATAAATTATCAATATTTAATAAATCGTTAGCAATATCATCGAATATTTCTGGATAATTTAGAATACTTGCCATGATTGCTTTAAGATTTAAATCTCTCTGTAACTTAACCCCCTTTGGTTTAGGAGCTAACCCTGCTTTTTTATATTTTCCAGAATTTTTAAAGTTTCTACTTTGGAAAAGCTTATCTTTTACTGCAGATAAATAATAGCCTCTAACAGCCTCATCTTTTATTTCAAATATTTTTTCTTTTATGCTTTTTTCAAAACCAGCCTTGCCTTCTGGAGTATTCATATTAGCTTTTTCAACTTCAAAATCCCATAAACAATCAAACAAGCTTTTTGACTTACTTAATACATCTCTCATATGAGAAACACCCTTAGTTTTAATCAAAGTATCAGGATCTTCTCCCGTTGGCATAAATACTAAGTTTAAAGAATAATCAGGTTTTAATATTGGTAAAGCTCTATGAATAGCTCTTTCGCCAGCTTTGTAACCAGCTGAATCTCCGTCAAAACACAAAACAGGATTGTTTGATATTTTCCATATTTCTGAAATTTGATTTTCCGTAAGAGCTGTTCCCAATGGAGCAACAGTTCCTTTAAATCCAGCAATATTCATAGATACCACATCAACATTACCTTCTACAACAAATATTTCTTTTTCTTTTCTAATTAAGTTAGCACCGTATAGCAAAGAGCCTTTATTATATATAGGAGTTTCTGATGAGTTAATATACTTAGGACCGTCTCCATCTAAGATTCTAGCAGAGAATGCTACTACTCTTCCCCTCTTATCTATCACAGGAAACATCAATCTATTTCTAAAGAAGCAATATGCTCTACCATTATTTTCTCTAACCAGACCTGCTTCTATCATTTGTTTTTTTGTAAAGTTTTTACTTTCCAAAAAGCCAATTAAGTTATTACCATGAGGAGCATATCCTAGTCTAAAATCTGACACAGCTTGTTTTGTTATACCTCTTTTCATTATATAGCCTTGAGCACTAACACCATCGCTAGACATAAGAGCTCTTTGATAGTACTGACAAGCTTGCTCCATCAATTCAAACAACCCAGTTCTTTGTTTATATCGCTCAGGATTTGTTGGTTGAGTCTTAGGAATAGATATACCCGCTTGCCTAGCCAGATTCTCTATTGCTGAGGGAAAGTCAACACCATCATACTGCATAACGAAAGAGAATATATCTCCATGAGCACCACAGCCAAAACAATGATAATTTCCTCTTTTATTATCTACAACAAAAGATGGTGTTTTTTCATTATGAAAAGGACAACAAGCTTTATAGGTATTACCATGTTTTTTTAACTGAATCCTAGAACTAACTATGTCAGATATATTCAATCTCGACTTTAATTCTTCTAAAAATTCTGGTGGAACAAAACTCACTTCTAACTCCATTAATTAATAATTTGTAATATATACAATATAGCAAAAACCTTTTATTTGCAACTGTTAATTATAGGCAATAAAACCTTTATATTAACCCTAAAATTAGCAAGCCTATTTACAGGATTATAAAAGTTTATATATTACAGGTTACCAGACCAAGTTGGATCTGATGCTCCTTTAGGAGTTTTAATAACTCTTTCATTATAACCTGTTAAATCAATAGAGTGAATAGAGGCTTTTCTTTCTCTACCCTTTACAACTTCTTTAAAGAATATGACAACTCTACCATTTGGAGACCATGAAGGACCTTCAACATGGAAGTCATTAACAATCATTCTTTCTCCAGAACCATCAGGCTTGATAACTCCAATATAGAATTTTTTACCCATCATTCTAGTAAAAGCTATTAAATCCCCTCTTGGAGACCAAACAGGATTACCATAAACTCCTCTACCATATGTTAGTCTCTTAACATTCTTACCATTTTTGTCCATTATATAAAGCTGCTGAGAACCACCTCTATCAGATTCAAAAACTATAGATTTCCCATCAGGAGAAAAACAAGGAGATGTATCAATTGCTAAATCGTAAGTAAGCCTTTTCTTATCACCTGTTTTTAAGTTAACTTTATATATCTCTGAGTTACCTTTATTTTCATAACTCATTACAACTTCTTTCCCATCAGGAGAGAATCTTGGAGAGAAAGTCATGCCTGGAAAATCACCCAGAACTCTTTTTTCTCCTGTATCAATATTTTGAATATAAACTCTAGGAGTTTTTCCAATATAAGCCATATAAACAATCTCAGATGCAGCAGGGTTAAACCTTGGAGTTAAAACAAGATTTCTACCATCTGTTATATATCTGTGATTTTCTCCATCAGCATCCATAATAGCTAATCTTTTTATTCTCTTTTTGAAAGATCCGTCTTCAGATACATAAACAATTCTTGTATCAAAATAACCTTCTTCTCCAGTTAGCTTTTCATATATCTTATCTGCAATGATATGAGCAATTCTTCTCCAATTCTCATTTGAAGTTTTATAACTCATACCTATTAACTGCTCTTCTGATAAAACATCCCAAAGCCTAAAGCTAATCTTTACAGAATCGCCCTCTTTCTCAGACTTAACATTACCTGTAATTAAACCAGAAGCATTAATAAGTTTCCAATCTTCAAACCTTGGCTTTTTTGTTTGCATTTCACTAGGAGACTGCAAAAATGCTCTTTTATTTATTAATTTAAATAAACCACATCTTTCTAAATCATCATAGATAACTTTGAAAACTTTCTTCCCTATTTCTTTTTCAAAAGGAGTGTTAACATCAAATTCTGTCAATGCAATTGGTAAAGGGTCTGTTTTCCCTTTTGTTATATCTATATATAGTTCTGCTTTTGCTATCGCAGAAAAGCTAATCATTAAAGCTATTGTATAAAGAAGTTTTCTCATATTCTCTCCTTAATCTTTTTATTTGGTTTAATATGTAAATACCTACTTATAGTAAGTATAGCAATAGCCCAAAATTGTCAATCTAAAAAAGCTCCCGTTTTACCGAGAGCTTTTTATTATTTACCAAAAAGTTTTGAGAACAATCCTTTTTTAGGCTGAGGTTTTTTAGTATACCTTTTCTTACCTTTATAATTCTTTTTACCTTTATAGTTTTTGTAATTTTTCTTAGAATTATTATTACGGTTGTTCTTTCTATTTGATCCACCTCTTCTTCCACGGTTGTGTCTTTTATTAGAAGTGAAGTTTTTATAGTCTTCTTTTCTTTCTTTATTGTAATCCTGCATTTCTTCAGGAGTTACTTCTAAATTAACATACTTTGAATTATCTTTCTTCATAAAATCTGATCCAGTAATAGCATCACTTGCTACTTTGAATGACTTTTGCTTTTTAGAATAATTGTTTAGTATTTCAATTTCATAGTTTGATAGAATCAAGCTATCGCTAGCACTAATATTAACTTTTACATCATGTATTTTTTCTATATCTGATAGTTTATCTCTATGAGAGTTCAAAATACAGATTAAAATTTCTGAAGATACTTTAACATTCATCTCTTTAATTCTATGTCTTAAAACATCTTCTTTGATATTTCTAAGTATCATAACAGATGCAGATTCTGTTGTCATTTCTCTACCTGTTCCTGAACAATGAGGACAAATTTGATAGTTTAACTCCATCAGAGAGGATGCAAGTCTTTGTCTTGACATTTCTAAAAGACCAAATGGAGATATTCTTCCGATTTGAACTCTTGCTCTATCATCAAGAACAGCATCTTTCATTTTTCTTTCAACAGCAATATTATGCTTTGGATCATCCATATCAATGAAGTCAATAACTAGAAGACCACCTAAATCTCTAAGCTTCATTTGTCTTGCGATTTCATCTGCCGCTTCCAAATTAGTTTTTAGAGCTGTTTCTTCAATATTTGTTTCTTTTACAGATTTACCAGAGTTAACATCAACAGAAATTAAAGCTTCTGTTGGGTGTATAACAATTGACCCCCCTGATGGAAGTTTTACGAAAGGCTCATTCATGTTATCAATTTGTTTTTCAACTTGATAATACATAAATAGAGGAACTTTATCATCTGTGTATTCATATATATTCTTTACTTGAGTTGGAGCAAGCAATTCCATAAATTTCTTAGCAGATTTAAAAGCATGTTCTCCTTCAATCAGAACTTCTGTAACACCTTTATTAAATAAGTCTCTTAAAGATCTTTTAATTAAGTTTGCTTCCTCATAGATAAACTGAGGAGGCTCTGATTTTAGAGTTAGCTCTCTTATACCATTCCATAATCTTATTAGATATTCTTGATCTCTCTTAATTTCTTCATCACTCTTACCAACACCAGCGGTTCTGATAATAATTGACATCTCTTTTGGTAATTTCATTGCAGAAATAAGAGATTTCATTCTATTTCTTTCTGAGTATTCTGTGATTTTTCTACTTACTCCACCATTACCAGGAGAATTTGGCATTAAAACACAAAATCTACCAGCTAAAGATAAATATGTAGTTACCGCAGCACCTTTATTACCTCTTTCTTCTCGAATAACTTGAACCAGAACAACTTGCCCCGCTTTAATTACATCTTGAATTTGGTACTTAGATGTTAGCTCTTTATGTTTATCTTTTAATGATGAAACAATATTTCTAACAGAATCTTCTTCGTCTTGAGCTAAGTTACCCTCAACTACTTTTTCTTCTTCTGTATGATTTTCTTCTTCTTGAGAAACACTTTCTTCAATTACTTTTGTTTTAAGAGATTGAACTTCTTCTTTATCTTCTGCAGGTATTTGATAATAATCTGGATGAATTTCATTGAAAGGTAAGAACCCGTGTCTATTTCCTCCATATTCAATAAAAGCTGCTTGTAAAGACGGCTCTACTCTTGTAATTTTTGCTAAATAGATATTTCCCTTAAGAGGTTTTTTCTCTGCTAGCTCAAATTCAAAGTCGGTTAAAGTTTTCCCCTCGACTACAGCAACTCGAGTTTCTTGCTCGTAAGTTGCATCAATTAACATTTTCTTTGTCATATAAAAATTCCTTATCTTGTCATATAATAAAAAGTTTACTATTTACTCGTGGCGCTTTTGACTCAGCTGCTCATAACATTAAAATAGTTAAACCTTGTTTTTTTGTTTGTAAATTTGTCTTCTATAAAACAGCTAAACTATACAATCTTTTTTTCTTAAATACAAGCTAAATTTATTTTTAGCTAGAAATTTATCTTGAATTAAGTTTAAAAATCTGCTAAAAGCTTGAGTATGGGACAAGATAAAAGTAAACATATTATGAATCGTAGAGAGTTCTTATTTTCAAGCTCTTGTTTTTTATGCTTTTTGGCAATGCCATTCAAAAAAGCAGTCGCTGGCATACCCTCTGTTACAGGTAGCCGAGTTGGCATAAATGGAGACAAAACAAGATTTGTAATTGACCTGTCTAAAGAAATTGATTCAAATATATTTATATTAAAGAATCCTGATAGAATAGTTGTAGATTTTCCTCAAATTGAGTGGAGATTAAAAGAGGCTCAAGGAAAAGGCTTAATAAAAAAATATCGTTTTGCTAGATTTAACAAAGACACTTATAGACTAGTTTTAGATTTAACAAAGCCTGCGATGGTTTATGACAAATTCATTTTACCTGCAAGTGCAACAAAGGGCCCTAGACTTGTTTTAGACTTAAAAGAAACAAAAGGAGCTGCATCAAGTTCTAATTTTTCTAAAAAAACAACAATTAAAAAACCAATAAAAGCAATTAAAGAGACCGCTGATACAAAAGTTTTTAAAAAGAAAGTAATCACTATTGATCCTGGACACGGAGGTGTAGATCCAGGAGCCATTGGAGTTGGTGGTGTTTATGAAAAAACACTAACTCTTGCTGCGGGGAAAGAAGTAAAAAAACAATTAGAAGCAACAGGTAGATATAAAGTTCATCTAACAAGAAGTAGCGATAAATATCTAAAACTTTGGAAAAGAGTTGTAATAGCAAGAAAGCATAAGTCTGATTTATTTATTTCTATTCATGCGGACTCGTTGAAAGACAGAAGAGTTAAAGGAGCATCAATCTATACTCTTGCGGAAAAAGCTTCTGATGCTAGAGCAGCAAAGCTAGCAGCAAAAGAAAATAAAGCAGATTTAATTTTTGATGAAAAACTTGAAGAACAACCTAAAGAAGTTGCAAACATTCTTTTAGATTTAAAAAGAAGAGAGACTCTTAATTCATCAAAGATATTTGCAAATGGCTTAATAAGCAAAATGAAAAAAAACAAAATAAGTCTCCTTGGCAAAAATCATAGATATGCAGCTTTTGCGGTGTTAAAAGCTCCAGATGTACCATCTATTTTAGTGGAGATGGGATTCTTATCTAACAGAGAAGAAGTTAAGCTTTTAAAATCCTCATCATATAGAACAAAGATTGCGAAAACAATAGTTGAAGGAGTAGATAAGCACTTCTCATGAGAACTTCAATGCGCAAAAATCTAAAGAAATTTTTCAAAGCCTGTATCTTTTTAGGAGTACTTGGCTTAATTTGTCTAATTGGAATAATTATATATTTTTCTAAAGACCTACCTGATTATAAGGTGTTAAAAAACTATCAACCTAAAATCGTAACAAGATTATATGCTGGAGATGGTCAACTTGTATCTGAATATGCAAGTGAAAAAAGAGTTTTTATACCTATAGAGATTGTACCTGATAAAGTTAAAAATGCTTTTATATCTGCAGAGGATAAAAGCTTTTATATTCATTATGGAATATCTCCAACTGGAATATTAAGAGCAGTAGTAGATAATATTAGAAGCTATAAAACAGGTCGTCGCCCAGCTGGTGGATCAACAATAACTCAACAAGTAGCAAAGAATTTTCTGCTTAGCAATGAGCTATCAATAACCAGAAAAATAAAAGAAGCAATAATTGCTGTTAAAATGGAGAATGCTTTAACAAAAGATGAAATATTAGAACTATATTTAAATGAAATCTTCTTAGGAATGCGAGCTTATGGTGTGGTTGCAGCTTCTCTAAACTACTTCAATAAATCTCTAGATGATTTAACCATAGCAGAATGTGCATATTTAGCCGCTCTTCCAAAGGCTCCTAACAATTATCACCCTGTAAGAAACAAACAGAGAGCTATAAATCGTAGAGACTGGGTTTTAGACAATATGTATAAGAACGGATACATAAATAAAGAACAACTAATATCATCAAAACAAGAAGACATTATTGTGCAAATAAGAGACTCTGAAAAGTTCGTTGAAAACTCTGCTTATTTCTCTGAAGAAGTTCGTAAAGAGCTACTTAAAATATACGGCGAAGAAGAGCTTTATGATGGAGGATTAAGTGTAAGAACGACTCTAGATCCAGAGCTTCAAGAAATGGCTCACTTAGCATTACAAGAAGGCTTAATTGAATATGATAAAAGACATGGGTGGAGAGGACCAATAGTGAACAAAGCAGATGAGCTAACATCTGAGAATTGGTTAGAGATACTAAAAGCAGATACAACTCCTAAAGTATTTCACTTGTGGAAAAAAGGGATAGTAACAAAAGTTGACAACGAGCAGGCAACTGTTGGACTTGAAGATGGAAGTCATGGAATCATCCCTTTAGATTATTTAACTTGGGCAAGAAAAAATCTTCGCAACCAAAAAACTGGTAAAAACATCTCCTCAGTACATGAGGTTCTTAGTTTCGGAGACATAATCTTTATACAAAAATTTGGAGAAACTAAGGATAACATTGCTAAATATGGGATAAGACAGATTCCTGATATAAATGGAGCTATAATGGTAATGGATCCTCACACTGGTCGAGTTTTAGCAATGGATGGAGGATTTAACTATTTAACAAGCAAATATAACAGAGCAACTCAAGCAGAGAGACAACCAGGCTCCGCATTTAAACCTATAGTATATTCTGCAGCATTAGAAAGTGGCTTTACTCCTGCAACACTAATTTATGATGCTCCCTTTGTATTAAATCAAGGTTATGGTAAAGCAAAATGGAGGCCAACAAATTACTCAAATAAATTCTATGGGCCAACTCCTTTAAGAGTAGGTATTGAAAAATCTCGAAACCTAATGACTATTAGATTAGCAAAATATTTAGGCATGAAGAAAATATCTAAATATGCCACTAAAAAATTCAAAGTTGTTGATAAAATGCCAAGAGAACTTGCTATGGCTTTGGGAGCTGGAGACACAACTCTATTCAAGATGGTTAGAGCATATGCCTCAATAGTAAACGGTGGGAAAGAAGTTAAACCAAGCTTCATTGATAGAGTTCAAGACAAAACAGGAAAGACTTTATATAAACGAGATAAAAGAGCCTGCACATTATGTAATTCAAATAAATTTATTAAAGGATTAAAAGCTCCAATAATTAAAGACACCAAAGAGCAAATACTTGATGAAAAAGTAGCTTATCAAATGGTATCTATAATGGAAGGAGTTGTACAGAGAGGAACTGCCAGAAGAAACAAAGCATTGAACCTACCATTAGCAGGGAAAACAGGAACAACTAATGAGAATAAAGATGCTTGGTTTATAGGTTTCTCTCCTGACTTAGTTATAGGAGTATTCACAGGTTTTGATGACCCTAGAACACTAGGAGAAGGTGAAACAGGTTCAAGTGTTGCATCTCCTATATTTAAAAAGTTTGTAGAGAAAGCCAAGAAGTCAGGAAGAATGAAGGCAATCCCATTCAGAGTACCGGAGGGAATGAAAATGGTTAAGATTAACCTTAAGAACGGACAAAAAACATCTATAAACGATAAAGACGGTATTTGGGAATCATTCATTGCAGGAACAGAACCAAAAAGAGATGGTGAAGTAAAAGTATTAAATAGTAGTGGCTTTGAAACTATAAAAAAACCTACAAAGAAAAAAAATGTAATAAATGGCACAGGTGGTCTTTATTAATTAATTATTAAATCTTAATTTAAATAATTTTGAAAAATATAAGCTAGTATAAAAACTTCATTAAAAAAAATACAGCTTTACATTCCGATTTTTCCCATAGCTAACTTCTTAAATTTCTTTGAAGCTGGATCAAATTTTTTCTTTGTTGGAGGATTCTTATCTTTAAGAGAGAATAAAACAATAGCCTCTCCAAAAGCACTAACAGGCTGAACTAAATCAATTTTAAAGCCCATTTTAGAAAGCTCTTCTAATAACCAATCTAAGCTAACAGGATAATCTTGACCTCTAGACAAAAATGAAGATGCTAAATTTTGTTCATACTTTAATACATTCGAAGCTCTATCCTCAGCCTCCTGTATTTCAACCTCTGTCAAACCCGTTAAAGAGTTCCAAAAAGTATCAGAAAACCCCTGCAAAGCTCTTTTTTCATGCCTTGCTTTAAACTCTGTTACTTTTGAAGCGAAATGTTTTGTATCAGGCTCAAATATATCCGCAATTAAAATCTTAGTTTCACTAAACATTCTATTTCTACATAAAGATAAAAACTCTAATTTATTTTCCACAGGGTCTTTTATCTTACTAAAAGAGTAAAACATAACATTTAAATCCGCTATATTTTCAGAGAATTTTACAAAATCAGACATATCTTCTTTATAGTATTGCAGATTACTAACATCCTTATTATTTTTTACTATCTCTTGTCCTAAATCATTTGCAGAATCTCTACCATCAACACCTAAAACCTGAACATTTGGAAATTCTTTTGCCATTCTATATGTAAGAATACCACTACCAAAATTCATATCTAATATTGATATTGGCTTTAGAAATTTAGCTAATTTAATAATAGCATTTTGCATATTATTAGTATATGTAGTTTTCTCTAAGAATTGTAAGTAACTTTTTGACATGAATTTATTATATGCTAATTTAAAAGTAATAGCAAATATTTTTTATGCTCTTCTAACCGAGAAGTTTTTAAAACTCTTTTTTAGATATTCCATTAAGTCTTCATCCATAAAAAACGAACTGCTTTTTATAAAGTGATGAGCCTCAGATTCTTTATCTCCACAAATTTGCCTATGCTCTTGCAAAACAAAGTTTTCAACACCTAATATCTTTAGATCATCTGCTATTTTATATATATCTTTTATTGATAAATCATCCGGAGAAGCTGTTGTTCTTACCTCATATTCTATCCCCGAGCTTAAAAGATTTTTTAAAGATTTTTTAGCATATTCTCCAGAATGAGTCGCTTTTGTAACCTTTTCGTAATCATCAAAAGGAGCTTTCATATCAAACCCTACCCAATCTAAATGAGCAAGGCATTTTTCAAAATTATCATGTAAATGCCCCCCTGTATGCATACCAGTATCAAAGCCTAAATCTTTAGTCCACTTTAATAATTCTGGCATTTTTTTATAAACTAAAGGATCTCCACCCGAATAAACTATTCCATCAAGCAAACCAATTCTTTTATTTAAAAAAGTTTCTAATTCTTCAAAAGGAACTTCTCCCTGACACATTTTTTGCATTTCAGGATTATGACAATAAGGACATCTCCAAGGGCATCCTTGTATAAACACAACAGCTGATAATCTACTAGGAAAATCAACCGTTGTCATTTTTGTTATTCCTGCTATTGGCAAATCTTGAAACATATGCTTCCTCCCTCAATATATTAGTTGTTTTTAATTATATATATATAGTTAGTTTTTCTCAAGTTTTTATTATTTTTTTTTGCTTATAAATTAATGTCACCAGATTATTGATTCTTCTTTGTGAACACTAGATTACTTTAATTTTTACTATTATAAATCCTAATCCGTCATTCTGAACGGACACAGTTATGTGGAAGTGAAGAATCTTCTTGTGCTACTGGATGTAAATTAATATTCCACAGGCATGAAAAGATTCTTCGTTACACTCAGAATGACAAGAGAAAAATCAGAATTGATTAAAAGATTCTTCTTCGCTCCGCTCATAAGAATGACAACAAAAAATAAAAAATAGATTTTAAATTAATTTTAGATGAATTATTTTTGAGCGAAAAATATTAGCAAAAATTGGAATACAGCAAACAAATAGATTTTAAATTAATTTAGATGAAAGTTAAAACCCCTTGCTATACATTTAAGTATAATAAACAAATAGATTTTAAGTTCCATTTTAGGTGAATTATTTTTGAGTGAAATGTACATAAAAGTACATTAGCGAAAACCCCAGCTAACAGCTGGGGCTCGAATAATCATATAAAATGAATTTAAAATCTATTTGTCACATTCACAAAAGAAAGTTCTTTCGTTATACTCAGACTTCTTACCAGCATTATAGCGGCTAACAGGTCTGTAATAACCCATAACTCTAGTCCAAACTTCACACTCTTGTCTTTCTTCGTCTTTTAAAACTACTTCACTCATAGTACCTCTCCTTTCTTAATACTATTTGTGTTAATACTAACAGCTACTTAGAGCAACTGCAACTCTTTCTCGCAATTAATTCTTCATCACACTTAGGACAGAACTTATGTTCTCCTTTTAGATAACCATGTTTAGGGCAAATTGAGAATCTTGGAGTAACTGTAAAGTATGGCATTTTATATCTAGCTGTAACTTTTTTAAGTAAGCTCTTACAAGCATCTCCATCTGAAATTCTTTCTCCCATATACATATGGAAAACTGTTCCACCTGTGTATTTTCTTTGTAAGTCTTCTTGTAGATCCATTGCTTCGAACATATCATCCGAAAAGCCTACAGGAAGTTGTGATGAGTTTGTATAGTAAGGAGCATCTTCTGTTCCCGCTTGAATAATATCATCACCAAATCTTTTCTTATCTTCTCTAGCTAATTTATATGTAGTTCCCTCTGCAGGAGTTGCCTCTAAGTTATAAAGGTTACCTGTTTCTTCTTGGAAGTGAACCATTTTATCTCTCATATTATCTAAGAATCTAAGAGCAAAATCTTGTCCAAACTTAGTTGTAATATCTTCTTTATCATTTGTGAAGTTTCTAATCATTTCATTGATACCATTCACACCAATTGTAGAGAAATGACTTCTTAACGAACCAAGATATCTTTTTGAGAAAGGATATAATCCTCCGTCCATATATCTTTGAACTGTTTTTCTCTTCATTTCTAGAGATTGTTTTGCTAGTTCCATTAACTCATTAGCTCTTTCGAATAAAGCCTCTTCATTTCCTTTATGAACATAACCAAGTCTTGCACAGTTTATAGTAACAACACCTATTGATCCTGTTTGTTCACCAGATCCAAATAGACCTCCTCCTCTTTTTAGAAGCTCTCTTAAATCTAACTGTAATCTACAACACATAGATCTAACATCAGTTGGGTTCAAATCAGAATTAACAAAGTTTTGGAAATAAGGGATACCATATTTAGCTGTCATATCAAACAACAAGTCAGTATTTGGATCATCCCATGGGAAATCTTTTGTTATATTGTAAGTCGGAATTGGGAAAGTAAATAATCTTCCTTTCGCATCACCCTCTGTCATACATTCAATGAAAGCACGATTTATCATGTTCATTTCTTCTTGTAAATCACCGTATGTAAAATCTGTTACTTCTTTACCTCCAATAATTGGATTCTTTCCTCTTAGATCTTCCGGGCAAACCCAGTCAAAAGTAAAGTTAATAAATGGAGTTTGAGTACCCCACCTTGAAGGAGTCCCTATAAAATGCAGCATTTGTTGCATTTCTTGTTTTACTCTTTCATAGCTTAAGTTATCAAGTCTAATGAAAGGAGCAAGGTAAGTATCTACTGATGAGAATGCTTGAGCACCGGCCCATTCATTTTGCAATGTTCCCAAGAAGTTAACAATTTGCCCCATAGCTGATGACATATGCTTAGGAGGTTTTGCTTCAATATGTCCTGGAACACCATTTAAGCCTTCTTCTAATAGCATTCTTAGCGACCAACCGGCACAATATCCTGACAACATATCCAAATCATGAATATAGAAATCACCGTTTCTATGACATTCTCCAATTTTTTCTGGATAAACATGAGACAACCAATAGTTAGCTGTAATTTTACCAGAAGTATTTAAAATCATACCACCTAAAGAGTAACCAACATTAGCATTAGCTTTAACTCTCCAATCAAGCTGATCTAAGTATTCATTCATTGATTTTTCAACATCAACTAGAGTTTGTTTATCTTTTCTCAAAGTTGCTCTTTTTTGACGATAAATCATAAATGCTTTTGCTGTTGCGAAATGATTAGATGAAATTAATGTTTGTTCGATAATATCTTGAATTTGCTCTAGATTTACAGACTTGCCTTCGAATCTATATCTTAAAACTTTCAATACTTGAGTTGTTAAAGTTAAAGCTTCGTTGTCTCCAAACTCTTCTGTTTCATTTGCTGATGCTAAGATAGCATGATATATTTTTTCAATTTCAAACTCACTAGATGAGCCATCTCTTTTTATTACAAATTTTGGATTTCTATCTTCGGAGATTAGTCCTTTTAGTAAAGGCATTTCAAAGTTATTGTTATCGTTCATTATTTTTTCCTTTTTCGCATAGCATTTTCTTTACTCTTTCAACCTAGTAAAAAACAACTTTTTTTTCAAGCTCTTTTTTTTAACAAAGCCAGAACACTTACCTAACCCCTTAATAAATAAAGAAAAAAAATATTTAGCATAAAAAACAATAATTTTTAGGGATAAAGTCCTACATTTTTTTCTCTTGCAATGTCAGACTTTATTTGCTAGTATGAGTGCTCAAATAATGAGCAAAAAAATTCAGTAAAAAAGAAAGATAAAAAAATGGAAAAAAACAAAATTTACAAGCCAAAATCTATTAGTGGTTTTCCAGAGTTATTACCTGAGGAAAGAATAATAGAAAGAGAATGGATTAATAAAATTGAATCTGTTTTTGAAAGCTATGGTTTTGCTAACATCGACACTCCTGTTGTAGAAGAGCTTGATGTTATCCTAGCTAAAGGAGAAACAGATAAAGAAATTTATACTTTAAACAGATTGCAAGCAGATGAGAATGATAAATCTGATGCAAGACTTGGATTAAGATTCGACTTAACAGTCCCTTTTGCTAGATATACTGCTCAACATTTTAACGAATTAAACTTTCCTTTTAAAAGATACCAAGTTCAAAAAGTATGGAGAGGTGAAAGACCTCAAGAAGGTAGATATAGAGAATTTACTCAATGCGATATAGATGTAATTAATGTGGACTCTATTCCAATTAGTTTTGATGCTGAAATGCCAGCGATTATGTACAAAGTATTTGAATCTTTAAATCTTGCAGATAAAATTGAAATACAAATATCTAACAGGAAAATTTTACAAGGATATTTAGAAGGACTTGGCATAGAAGATATCACAACTGCAACTAGAATAGTTGACAAAGGAGATAAACTTCCAGTTGAAGACATAATTGAAATGCTTGGAGAAATAAATGTAGATAAAGACACCGCTAAAAAAGCGATTAAAATAACAAAAATTAGAACTGAAGACTCTTCTTTTGTGGAAGAAATTAAATCTTTGGGTGTAACTTCAGAATTACTAGAAGAAGGACTTGAAGAATTAAAGTTTGTTATGGATTATCTATCATTCCTACCGAAAGGAACTATTTATGCTGATTTAGCCGTTATAAGAGGATTTGATTATTATACAGGCACAGTATATGAAATGAGATTCAAAGATGGGAAACTTGCTATTGGTGGAGGAGGAAGATATAACAACCTTTCAGGCAATTACATAAATAAGAAGCTACCAGGAGTTGGATTAAGTTTAGGTTTATCTAGAGTTCTATTAGGAATGTTAAAAGATATGGATAAAGGGAGAAAATGTCCAACAGATATTTTAGTAGCATATCCAAAAACAGATTCTGTAAAATATCAAGATGTAGTTGCTGTTGCTAATACTTTAAGAGAAAGAGGCTTTAATGTTGAGGCTTATCATACAGCTCAAAACATGAAAAAACAAATTGCTTATGCAGAGAAAAAAGGAATTGAACATATCTGGTTCCCTCCTTTTGATGCAGACAGTGTGCACGAAGTTAAAAACCTAAAAACAAGAGAACAAGAAAGTAATGTAGATCCTAAAACTTGGGAGATTAAATAATCTAGTTTTCTTAACAAATAAAAAGCTCTGTAAAAACAGAGCTTTTTTTTATTCCTCTAAAGTTTTCTTAATTAAAACTGGATTCAACCCAGCATCAAAATTCCATTTACTTTTATCCCATGTCCCAATAGTATTGCTTCTATTTGGCATGTTTTTAAGAGTTGGTTTTGTACTATCTAAATTCCATATATTACTATCCCAGCCAGCATTTTGAATAACAGACACATTATCATCTGAGCAACTAGTTAGAGGAGTCTCAGCGACATATTCACACAAATCATTTTCATTACTTAATGTTATATAATTATTTATATCATGTATTTCAGCTATGAACCCCCCGTTATCTGTTGGTGAGTAAGGAGCTGTGTCCCAGTTTGAATAACTATTTGATATGGTAATCGGATATGATGACCTTACAGTAGCATAACCTATAAAGCCACCAGCATTATTAATAACAGATTCAACCTCACCACTAGAGTAGGAGTTTTCGATAATTGTTCCTGCCATCCTAGGATTAACCCCACCTAAAAATCCCCCAACAACAGATCTACCATAAGTATAACTATTTGAATAACAGTTCTTTATTATAGCCTTATAAGGAACATAACCAATAAAGCCACCTATATAACCAGAGCTAGGAGCTCTTACATCTCCTTTAGAATAACATTTAGATATAGTTACTGTTTGATTGGAAAAACCAGCATGCCCCGCAAATCCTCCTGTGTATGAAGTCCCTATGGCACTCCCTAAAGAGTAACTATTATTTATACTTCCCGAAGAAGCGGCTCCAACAAACCCTCCAGTATATGCACCACCTTTAACAGTTCCGACGGAAAAACTATCATATACATTTGTTCTATATAAATTACCCAGAAAACCTCCAACTTCTGTTGATGAGGCATAAACATTGGATGTGCTATAACTATCTCTAATATTTGCAACATGAGTTCTTCCAATCAAGCCTCCAACAAGTTTTGTTCCTTTTACATAACCTGTAGAATAAGAGTTATTAATAGTACCATTGTGATAAGTACATCCAATTAGCCCTCCAACTTGAGATCCAGAAGATCTAACATCTCCAGTTGCATATGCATTCTCTATAGTTGTCTTTCTAGAGTTATAACCAATCAAACCACCAGTATTTCCATAACTATTATAATTTCCTCCATAGATATTACCTGTTGCATAAACATCTCTAGCTATAAAAGTATCACTTGAGGCAGATCCAACTCTCCCTATTAATCCTGCTATTTGAGATTGTTCAGCTGATATATCACCCTTTGCATAAACTCTTTCAATTATAGAATTACCATAAGCAATACCTGAAAAGCCTCCAGCACTAAATGTCCCCCCATCAACATCCACATTTGCTCCAGAGTCATAAGCTCTAAAGGCTCCTTTAAATCCACCAATCAAGCCCCCTGTATAATATGAAGAACTAACTGAATTACCATTAGCAAAACAATTTTCAACAATATTTGTCCCTTCATATGCTCCACCAATTAATGTCCCTACAACACCAGCTCCTGAAGAATAAATATCATTCAAACTTAAATTTTTAACTGTAGCTCCTTTAGTTTTTCCAAACAGCCCAATATAATATTGTGAAGACCTATTTGAATACAGATTATTAATACTGAATCCATCACCATCAAACACTCCTTTAAATTCTGAGCTACCATTGCCTAAAGGCTCCCATCCACTATTATCATTATCTGAAACAAATCCATCGCCATCCCAGTCTTCTCCATTATGAGTTATTATAGCAGATATTTCTTTTAAAAACTTATAAGTTCCAGTCTTCGAGTTACCTCCAACATTCCCGTTAATATCTTGATATGTTTTCGTTACATCAAAACTTATATTAAAATTAATATCATTAGTTAACTTATAATTACCATTTAATATATTATCTCCAAGATTCTCATCACCTTGATATTTGGATAAATGTATTAAATCTTTATTACTTGATATTAAATAGTTATCATCTTCATCACACATAATTTTATGATCTTCAGAGTCTATAGACTTAGAGCATACACTTGCAACTGTTACATTTAATGGTTTTTTATCTTCCTGAACTTTTCCAACAACTGCTAACAAAGAGACTTCAACATCACCTCTTTCTCCACCTAGCTGTCTCTGTATTAAAAGATTTCTATTAACCCCAGCCCCTGACACTATAACATCTTTTGATATAATATTTTGCTCAACTGTAGATGCTTTAATTATAACATCTTCAGGAGAAACTCCATTTCTTGTAGTTAAAGAAAAAGAAACTATTTTAGAATTATCATCTGTTGACAGAACGATTCCATCTTCAATATTTATTGAAACATTTCCATCTTCTGAAGCACCGCAAAATAAATCTTGACAATCAGAGCCTATTAGTCCAGGCATCTCAGCAAAATAATAGAAAGTTCTAGCTTGAGCAGCTCCAATATAAGAGAAGATAAATGATACAAAAATCATTAACACTAATATTTCTTTTTTTATAAATTTCATAATAACCTCTCTTATTTATTTTAGTCTAAAGCAACATATTTTATGTCTTCGTCATCTTCATTTTTTTCTTCTGACTTAAGTTTTTCAAGATCTTCTTCAACCTCTTCTTTAATCTTTTCCGAAATTTTAGCATGGTCTTCAGCTTCTTCATCACTAGATAAAGTCTTTTTGTATTCCACTACCTCTCTTAATGTAGGTCTTAAATCTTCAGAGACATCGCTTTCATCACCTTCATCGATTTCTGATTGGAAAACCCTATATATTTCATCTGCTGTTGTTTGCCCTTCTTTAAATTTTAACAATCCATCCTCTAACATAGAAGGCCAGAATACATCTCCATTAAGAGCTCTTTCAACATCGTTTTCAGATCTAAACAAAGCATTCTCAGACACAACTGTTCTATCTCCATAACCAGTAAACATACAAGATTCACAACCTTTACCGCTACAGTTTGGACATAAAGTTCTAAGAAGTCTTTGCACAAGCACACCTCTTAGCAGAGGTTTTAATTCAATATTTGCGACACCAAGAGATTTAAGCCTTGCAATCGCACCTCTAACAGAACCTGTATGAAGTGTAGCGAAAACCATATGCCCTGTTTCAGCAGCTTTCAACACAAGCTCTGCAGTTTCTCCATCACGAACCTCACCAAGAACAATAACATCAGGATCGGCCCTCATAAATGCTTTCAAAGCTGTAGCAAAATCAAGCCCAACAATTTTATTAACATTAACTTGACCAACATAAGGTATTCTATATTCAACAGGATCTTCAACTGTTCTAATTGATTTACCAAATCTATCCATTTCACGAACAGTAGAATTAAGAGTTGTTGTTTTACCAGAACCAGTAGCACCACAAATCAGACATAATCCAAAAGGATAACTTGTAGCAACTTTCCATGATTTAATATTTGTAATACCCAAATCTTTAACAGATTTAAGAGATTTATCTGGATCAAGCAAACGAATAACAATCATTTCGCCATTAACCCCAGGAACTGTAGCCACACGAAAATCAATCATTCTTCCATGGAATTCTGCACCAAAACCACCATCCTGAGGAATTCTAGTTTCCACTTGGTCCATTCTAGCTCTATCTTTAACCTGAGAAGCAACAATAGCATATTGCTCTAGAGACCCTTCATGTACAATTCTTCTAATACCAAGATGTCGATAGAAAACTGTATAACTTTGGAATCTTGGCTCGATATGAATATCAGATGCACCAATTAACATAGCTTTTTTAAGCAGGTAATCAAGTATCATTGAGTCATCATCTGTTTCTTCTTCATCTTCATCATCTGTTTGAGCTCCTAAGTTTTCCATAAATGAGTTTAAATCATTAAGAGACAGAGATACAAATTCTATATCTTTATATGGGAAGTAGCTTTTAACAATTTTTCTAACTATTTCTTCTTTTGTTAAAGATGAAATATATATCTTTTTATCTGTTTGAGCAACAATAACAATAGAGTACTCCTCTAAAATTTCTCTAGGGATTTTTATATCATAAGATTTCTCAAAAGCGATATCTTCTGGATTTATTTCCAAAATAACTTTAACTAAATCATTATATTTAAGAAACCCATTTCTAACAAGAACAGTACCTAGTCTATCTCCAGTTATTTCACATTCGTGAAAAGCCGCTTCTACAATCTCTCTTGAAACCAACCCTCTATCAACTAGAACATCACCAATTCTTTGATGATCAGTCCTGTTTCTTATTAAAATATTTTTATTATCTAAATCCATTCGATCTCCGTATTTCGCTATATTGTTAATAATTCTAAACTTTTTTAAAGTTTTTGCAAGTGTTTTTTAAGGTGAACATCCCCACTCAGACTCATTAACATATTTAATAGCACTATATTCTAAATAATTATTAACTGTTGAATTAGCTGGATTACTATCCCAATCTGGCATAGTAGGCACTTGAGGGACTGAAGTTGAGTTATTACTAAACTCAAACAAACTATTTGCAGATACATTCCAACAACTATCTCCTTTTACAATAGTATTAGAATTACCAGATGCTCCTCTTGCCCAACCATTATCAAAAATAGATGTAGAAGGTTTTTGCAAAGACTTAGCTAATCCTGTATCATCCATATTCAAATAAGATCCGTGACTCATGAAAACACCATATGTAGGAGCATTTGTAAAATCTATATCTGTATAAACAAAATTTGCATTACCTTTAAGATAAATTCCTGATGTAGGACTGCCTGTAAAATGTATATAATTTTTTGATCCATTATTTCTTGCTAAAGAAACTAACATAGAACCATATGAAGCATATATACCTGCATTAATAGAGTTTTCCCCTGTAATATTTAACACTGTATTTTCATCATCTAAATATAACTTACCTCCGTATAAAGATATAGATTCTACTCCAACAGTTCCATCAACAAACATTGATTTGCCAGCTGAGACAAATACATCTGAAGAAATAGATACATCTTTAACATGTAAATTAAATGGTAAACTTAGGCTACCTGTTGATGTTGTTATGTTTATATTTGAACTATTACCTCCATTGTCGCCAATTAATATAACTTTAGATTCCCCTAAAGATTCAGCCTCATCTATAAAAGAGTTTACTGTTATATTATAATTACCAGGAGCGACTCTCACTTCCATAACTCTTGGAGCATGCAAAGCCATAAAAGACATTGCCTCATCAATTGTAGCAGCATTATTTGAATCTCTACCACTAGCATCTCCTGTAGCAACATCATCAACATAGAAAACAGCTTTTGCAGATGCTTGTAAATTTCTATGAGCGAACACTGTACCGAGCTGAACAACTTCAACTATACCATTAGGTACAACAAAGTTTCCATTAGCATTATAATTAACATCTGAACAATTTGGTAGATTGGAGTTTCCTTCTAAAGGAGATATAACAAAAGCAAGCACTCCCTTGTTTCTTACAGAGGCATCCATAAATGTATCATCAAATCCATAAACATAATCTCTGCTTCCTGTTTGTGAATTATTCTTTATAGCAACAGTATAAGTAGAAGAGTCTCCATCTGTTACAGTTCCAGAAGTAGCAGAGGGATTATTAGCAGTAGCAAATGGACAATATAAGTATTTATCGCCCGATGTTGATGTATCATGAGCTCCCATCCATGTTGGAAGTATTGTATAATCTGCTCCAGCACTTCCCATTGGAACAAGAGCTTCTCCATCAACATATCTTACATTTGCCTTAACTAAACTTACAGCCATATTCATTCTCGATAAGTTTTCTGATGCTCTTGACATTGTTCTTGATGCATCAAAAAATGAAATAATTGAATATCCCGCTACAGCTGCTAAAGCAATTGCAATGATACCATATATAACTACTGCTATCATGATTATTTTCTCCCTTTAATAAAAGATCCCATTACTTTGTTCTCAATTTTCTCTGTTGGATTTGTTATAACCATAACTAAAGAAATAACAGCAAAAACAAACCAGAACCAGAACCAGAAATAAAAACCTTTTAAGTTATATAAATAAGCAGCCCATGCAAAAGACACTATTGTTATCAAAACATCCGCAATTCTTAAGCCTTTTTGAGCTTTCTTTTTCATTTCCATTAAATTTCTTACCATTTTATTTAATTTCCTTTCTTTTTATTTATAATTGTTAAACAGTTTTAAGAGCACTGTCAATCTTTTCTAGCAAATTAGGAGATATTTTTTCAATATCTTTAATTCTTCTTAGCTCTGTCACCATCTTATCCTGTCTATTTTTATCATATTTTTTAAATGCACAAAGAGAGTCAATAATTCTTGCAGCAACATGAGGGTTAATAGAATTTAACTCTATTAAACAATCTGCGATAAACTTATAACCACTGCCATCTTTTTTATGGAAATTAGTTGGATTCATAGAAGCAAACACACCTATTAAACTTCTAACCTTGTTTGGATTATTCATATCAAAATTAGGATGTTTTTTCAGCTCTTTTACTTTTTCCAAAGCATTATCTTTAGATGAAGTTGCTTGTGCTAAGAACCACTTATTAACAACAAGAAAATCGTCTTTATATGTTTCAAAGAAGTTATTTAAAACTAAATCAACTTTTTCATCTTTATTTATAATATTAGTCATAGCAGAAAACTGCTCTGTCATATTGTTTGAATGAAAATATTGATTTTCAGCTAACATTAGAGCTCCTTTATTAGAGTTAGCACATAGATAACTCAAACAAACATTATGTAAAGCTCTCCTTCCTATACTCTCATGAGAAATATCATACTCTCCTGAGAAAGTAGTCTTACCATATATATCTATAAACTCATGGTTTAATTTTATAGAAAGCTCTGATATTATTTTTTCTCTTACAGCATGAATAACATCAGGATCTATAACACTACACCACCCTGAGATTTCTTTCTCACTTGGGAGTCTAAGCATTAGAGCTTTAAAATCATCATCCATATTATCATTTAGCATTATTTTTCTAAAAGATTTAATCATATACTCTGGAACTTCAAAGTTATCAAAATCTTTTATTCCGTTCATAATAACATGCTTAGCTAACTTCTGAGAGCTATCCCAACGATTAAAGCCATCCTCATCATTCTCCATCAAGAATCTATAATCAGCAATATCAAAATCTGTTTTTATTTTAACAGGTGCAGAGAAACATCTAAACAAAGAAGCTGTTGGCTGGGAGTGAACATTTTCAAACACAAAAGATTGCTCTTTTTCATTTAAAATAATAACTGTTTCTTTACCAAGATTTTTTCCATTTAATATTAAATCTATTTCTTCTCCCTCATGATTAAGGATTGCCATTTTAACAGGTATATACAAGTTTGTTTTTTCTTTTTGTTTACTTGTTGGCAAAGTTTCTTGAGATAGATCCAATTTATAAGTTCTATCCTCTTTATTCCAATAACTTTTAACTTTAACTTCTGGAGTACCTGACTGAGAATACCACAATTTAAATTGAGTTAAATCTATTCCTGACACTTCTTCCATACAATTAACAAAATCATCACAAGTTACTGCCTGCCCATCAAATTTAGAGAAATATAAATCTGTTCCCTTTCGGAACTTTTCTTCTCCAAGCATTGTATGCATCATACGAATAATTTCTGCACCTTTTTCATATACAGTTGCAGTATAAAAATTATTTATCTCCATATAGCTATCTGGCCTTATAGGGTGAGCCATTGGAGAATCATCTTCTGGAAATTGAGCATTTCTTAAAGTAATAACATCTTTAATTCTTTCTGTAGATCTATCTTGCATATCTGCCGAGAACTCACTATCTCTAAAAACAGTAAAACCCTCTTTTAATGTTAATTCAAACCATGACTGACAAGTAACTCTATCACCTGACCAATTATGAAAATACTCATGACCAATTACCTTTTCAATATATGTAAAGTTATTATCTGTCGCAGTCTTAGGATTTGCCAAAGCAACTGAAGAATTAAAAATATTTAGAGATTTATTTTCCATCGCTCCTGAATTAAAATCATGAACAATAACTATATTAAATATGTTTAAGTCATATTCTCTTCCAAATCTAACCTCATCCCACTTCATAGCTTTCTTAAGAGACTCCATAGCATGATAACATTTTTCTGAATCCCCAGGATTACAATATATGTGCAAATCCACTTCTTTACCTGTCATGGTAGTAAACTTATCAGAAATCGAGTCCAGCTTTCCAGCAACTAAAGCAAATAAATAAGACGGTTTTCTAAACGGGTCTTCATAAACAGCGAAATGCCTATTGTCTTTTAGATTCCCCTGTTCAATCAAATTACCATTAGACAATAAAACTGGATATTTATCTTTATCCGCAACCATTCTAACTGTAAACTTAGCCATTACATCTGATCTATCTGGGTAATAGGTAATTCTCCTAAACCCTTCCGGTTCACATTGAGTACAGAAATTTCCACTAGAGCAATAAAGCCCTTCTAGTTTTTTATTAGCTAATGGATCTATTTTATTTTCAACTTCTAAAATGAATTTATCTGGTGCATTTTTAATAATTAACTCTTTCTCTGAAAGAATATAGTCATCAACTGATAACAATTCACCATTCATTGATACAGATATAAAAATCAAATCATCTGCAAACAAAACACAATCTTTTGCCTCTTTATTATTTTTCTTAAATTCTATTTTAGATTTTACAATTGTATTGTCCTCTTCTAAATCAAAATTTAGATAAACATTATCAATCAAAAAATCTGGAGCTTTATAATCTTTTCTGTAAATAACTTCTTTTGCCATGTAAAAATCCTTTGCTTTTTATTTATATATTTTTTATAATACAAAAAATACAAATTTACAAATAAAAATTTAGGAGTTTAAAATGTACCATCAAAGACTTACTGAGGAGAGAATTAAAGAGATTTTAAGTTTCATGTATGAAGCTCATTTAAGAACATATGCAGCAACAAGAGAAACAAATCAAAAATATCAATTAACTCCCCCTAAAAATGACGGATTTATTGAATATGTGTATGAAAGAGATGGCTGGACATATCATGATTCATATTTAGGCGAAATAAATGCTCCTGGAAGAGAAGTTATATACTACCAAAATGAGCCAGTTTGGACAATGGCATATAGAAGTAAAATTCTAACTAATGATTTCTCAATTGTTAATAAAATTTACGATTTCTTAAGAGAAGCTCTTAGAAACAACACTAAAGAAATGCCTTTTAGAGGACCTAAAGAGTTTGAAGAAGGGGATTTTAACTATTCTTTTGTAATACAAGAAGGCGATTATAAAGATTTCCTTGGCAGAGAAGAAATATATTATAAAGGCCAACTTGTATATGTTAACAGAACTATGGGCGGAATTATTGAGAACTAAACAATATTTGAATTGTTATCCGCTTTAATAACATCTGAATCAGATTTGTAATTAGTATTATCAGCAAACAAGATTGTTTTTGCTGATATAATAACCCTAACTACTCTTTCAACACCCTGTAATAGGTATCCTAATCTTAAAAGCATATTACCTCCTTTTTATAATTAATTTAAACAAATAAAAAAGACACCCCATAAGAGTGCCCTTCAAAGGCTTTATAGGATATTTTTCCTAATAAGTCAAGTGTTTTATATTGCAATAAGCTTAATTATATAGTATAATATATCTAAAAGGAGGCTGTTTTTATGAAAAAAATAACAATACTTATATTACTTTTATTTATTAATTACGGAGAGGCTTTTGCTCAAAGCATATGGACAGACTCTGTAAAAGTAAAGAAACAATCACCAGCTTCATACAACAACCAAAATAGAAGATGGCGAGGAAGAACAACTTGGTCAAGTAGAAACGGTTATTACGATTATATTACACTAGATAATATTGAAAAACGAATATCAATCATGGCTCAAGATATTAAAAACTCTCCTCAATATGGAGAAAGAAAGAAAAAACATCTATTAAAAGATCTAGAATACTCCAGAATTAAGTTTCGTCAAGCTGATATAAATAATGACGGATTCCTATCAGAACACGAACAACAGCTTTATAAGGAAAAAGTTTTTATAGATTAAAATTCTTTACCAACACTTCTTGAGAAAAGAGCTTCTATTTCTGTTTCTATATCTTTGCCTTCATAAACAACATTATATATTGCTTGACATATCGGCATTTCAACACCTAAATCTTTTGCTCTTTTAAGGACAGCAACAACAGTACACAATCCTTCAACCGTTTTTGTTGAAGAAGATATAACACTCTCTGCATTTGCTGTTTTCCCGATTTCATATCCACAAGAGTAATTTCTAGACTGTTTTGAATTTGCGGTTAATATTAAATCTCCCACTCCTGACAATCCAATAATATTTTCTTTTTTCCCTCCTATGGCTGCAGCAAAACGAGACATCTCAGCCAAGCCTCTTGCAATTAGAGCCGATCTACCATTATCTCCTAATTCATAACCATCTGCAATACCTACTGCAATTGCAATAACATTTTTAACCGACCCTCCTATTTGAGGAGTAATCAGGTCATTAGAAATATAAGGGCGGAAATATGAATTTTTTAAAGCATTTGAAACTTCTTCTGCTACATTAATATCATCAGCACCTATAGTAACAGCTGTTAATTTTTCATCTGCTATTTCTGCGGCAAAACCTGGGCCTGAAAGAACTGCTAAAGGAGTATCTTTAGAAATCTCTTTAATAACCTCACTCAATAAAAGTCCAGTTTTAACTTCTATACCTTTCGCACAAATAACAACAGGAGTTTTTGAATTTAATTTTGGTAATATTTCTTTAAAAGTATCTCTAACATATTGAGCAGGAGTAACAAATAAAACAATGTCTGGAGAAGATAAAGCCTCTTGCATATCATTGGTTGCAATAATATTATCTGGCAAAGTTGCTTTAGGTAAAAACCTATTAGTGTGAGATTCATTTATTTCCTGTACAACATCTTGTTCTCTTGCCCACAAGATAACATCATTATTAGCTTTCGCTGCTGTCATAGCTAAAGATGTTCCAAAAGCTCCACCACCGATAACTGTAATTTTTTTCATTTCTCTTCTCTTTCCTTTTATATTTAATATTTAAAAAAACATACACTATTTATAAAAAAAATTAAAGTAAATTTTTTATTAATAATCTATTCTTGTAAAATAAAGCCCACAAGCAGGAGCAGTTATTCCAGCTTTTGTTCTATCTTTTGCTTCTAATATGTCTTTAAACTCTTTCACTGAAGTTCTTCCATTTCCTACATCAACTAAAGTTCCGATAATGTTTCTAACTTGATGATACATAAAAGATTTAGCAGATATATCCATAGAAATCACATCCCCCTCTTTATGAAAAGATATTCTCTCAATACTCTTTATAGGAGAATTTGACTGACAATTTGCTGCTCTAAAGCTTGAAAAGTCATGTTTTCCAATTAAGAAATTTGCCGCTTCTTGCATTGCCTCAATATCTAAATCATATTTAAAATGCCACATTCTATATCTATTTAAAGAAGTTGGAGCTTTTCTATTTAGAATTTTATAAGTATAGTGCCTTAATTTAGCATCAAACCTCGCATGAAAGCTGTTATCTATTTTCTCTGCACTTATTATAGCGACTGGAGATTTCTTTAAAAAAGAGTTTAAAGCTTCAAAAACTTGAAACTCCTCCATATCTCTTTCCATATCAAAATGAGCAACTTGTCCGGTTGAGTGAACACCCGTGTCAGTTCTACCAGAACCATATATCTCTATTTTCTCTTTTGAGAATTTTTCTAAAGCATTTTCTACTATTTCTTGAACACTTAAAAAACCTTTTTGTTTTTGCCAACCGTATAAGCTAGTTCCATCATATTCAATTATTATTTTCCACCTTTGCATTATTAAATCTCCAATTTTTCATTAATAAAATCAATATAAATAGATTTGAGTTTATCGAACTCGTTAACTTTCTCTTCAACAACACTAATCAACTTATCATAATAACCATTTTTTTCAAAATTTCAAAACTATATTTATAATTTATATCAAAAATATAACCTAATGACAAAATAAGTTTATCTGCTTGTGTTCTTATAAGAGTGTAAGGCACTTCCTCCTTATTCAAAACACTTTGAAAAACATCTGAAGGCACTTCTCTTGGGTTGCCCTTCCCCTTACCTTCAACACTATCTAGATTTCCTTTTTCATATATATCCTCAATATAAACTTTATATATATCTAGCTTGTCAATATCTCTAATCATTTTACAAAAGTATAAAGTTCTACCATCTGTTATTTTATTATCTATGGTGAGTTTATTATGATTTTTTATAGCTTTACAAATAATATCAAAGTCTTCTGTTGAAAAATGATTCTTGATAAAATCTAGTTCACTTATTACTCTTTCACTTAAATCTCCGTGATCCATAGTATCTTTATCAGAAAAGGAATTAAATACTTTTATTTGCTCAAATCTCCCCACATCATGTAAAAGAGCAATTACATAAAACATATCAGCATCCTCTTTAGACATATTAAAATAATCTGCAAACTCTTCACTTAATTTCGCCACTCTATATGGGTGAGAATATTTTATATCCACTTTAGTTTTTTGATCATCACTTAAGTTTTTATTTTCTAAAAAAGGCTTTGCTAAAGATTCAAAATAATCTACTGTTCTCTCTTTTATATTCACTATATAACATCTCCAACTTTCAATTCTTGAGTTCCATTAAAAAATGCTATTCCATCCACAGCAGACTTACCAGGTTTTTGTAATTTATTTAACTTTATTGCCCCTTCAGAACAAGCAATAACCATATCTTTATTTAATATTTCTCCAGCTTTACCACTACCTTCTACTAATTCTAAAGACTTAACCTTTATATTTTGACCATTAAGCTCAAAATAAACCCCTGGCCAAATAGCTAGAGCATTATACTGCCTTAGTATTTTTTCTGCAGAGCTATTCCAATCTATTAGCCCCTCATCTTTTGTGATTTTATTTGCATAATTTGCCATACTATCATCTTGTTTTTCAGGTTTAGTTGGATTAGCTATATACTCAACTATAAGTTCTCCTCCTAAATTTGCCATATCATCATGTAAAGAAATAGCTGTAGTGTTTTTATCTATAGATAATTCTCCTTTAAGAAGCATATCTCCTGTATCCAATCCAGCATCCATTTTCATAATAGTTATTCCAGTTTTTTCATCACCTTCTAAGATGGCTCTTTGCAAAGGAGCAGCTCCTCTCCAACGAGGAAGTAAAGATCCGTGAATGTTAATACAACCCTTACTTGGAATATCTAAAAGCTCTTGCGGTAAAATAAGACCATATGCACATACCACTATATAATCTAAATCTAAAGATTTTAAATAATTCCACTCTTCTGTATTCTTCCTCAAAGATTTAGGAGTCCTAACCTCTATATTATTTTCTTCCGCGATTATATGAACTGGAGTTTTTTTAATTTTATGCCCTCTACCAACAGGTTTTGGCTCTTTAGAATAAACAACTTCAATTCCAAATTTCTCTATTAATTTTTTTAAAGCAGGAACTGCAAAATCAGGAGTCCCCATATATGCTATCTTCATCTAAACCTCTCTTTTTATTATTAAGATTTTTCTCAATATACTAGAAAAGAGTTGAATTTGCAAATCATTTGTCTTAACATAATAAAAAACAACACTCCCTTCGTCATATTGAGCGAAGAGAATTAAAATTAAAAGGTATAATTGACTTGAAGGATTTTCTATACTAAGGTCGAAATAACGGCAAAACAAAGGATAAAAAATATGGAATCTAAATTTTTTACAAATGCAAATAAAGCTGTAGATTATGCAAAAAAAATATACAATAGCAACATTGAGATACTACAATCTGCATTTGAGGATTTTACAAACGGTAAAGAAATAGCAGAAAGAGTATCTGCATATTATCCATATATAAAAATAAACATAAAATCCGCAAGAATTGAAAACAAAAACAAAGGTCATTTATCTTATGGACTGATAACAGCTCCAGGAATATACAAAACAACTTTAACAGCATTTAATGTATTTGAAGGATATTATCTTGATCAAATTTCTTTACTATTAAATAATCACAAAGTCCCTGTAGAAATAGGCTTATCTAAAGAAAAGATTCCTTTACACTTTGCTTTATCAGAAGATACAAATGCTAATTCTTTAGATTTAGAGAAGCAGGCTCAAATCCCTGATTTATTTGATGTTCCTAATTTGTCGATAATTGATGATGATTACTCTAATGGCTCGCACTTATTAGAGGAAGACATAAAGGTAATGCCTTTATCTCTTTTCAGAGCATCAAGAGTAGATTTAAGCTTAAAAAGATTAGCTCACTATACAGGAACAAATCCTGAAGATTTTCAAAGATATATTCTTTTCACAAACTATCAGTTCTATATAGATGAGTTTAAAAAATATGCTGAAGAAGAGTCTATAAAAAAAGGTAAATATTTAGATTTTAAATCACCAGACACTAACCAAAAAAATATACAAATGCCTGCATATCATTTAAAAGCAGAAGGCCATAAGGGAATAACCATAATTAACATTGGAGTTGGCCCATCAAATGCAAAAACAATAACAGATCATGTAGCCGTTTTAAGACCTCATACATGGATGATGCTGGGACACTGTGCTGGGCTAAGAAACTCTCAAAAACTAGGAGACTATGTTTTAGCTCATGCTTATTTAAGATTAGATGGGATTTTAGATGATATTGTTCCTCTATCAATTCCTATACCAGCCTTATCTGAAATACAAAATGCCATTCAAGATGCTATTATGGAAATAACTAAAACAGATAAAAACAGCATAAAGAATTTAATGAGAACAGGAACAGTCATAACAACTGGAGATAGAAACTGGGAAATAGATAAGAACTCTTTGTCTATAAAAACTCTTTCAGATTCTAGAGCAATTGCTCTAGACATGGAATCCGCAACAATTGCTACCAATGGTTACAGGTTTAGAATCCCTTATGGAACTCTACTGTCAATATCAGACAAACCATTGCATGGAGAACTAAAGCTCCCAGGGATGGCTAATGAATTTTATAAAAAGCAAATATCTCAACATTTACATATTGGTGTAAAAGCAATGGAGCTCTTAAGAGAAAACGGTCCAAACAAACTTCATAGCAGAAAACTAAGAAGTTTTAAAGAAGTCGGCTTTAGATAAACTATATTCTCTTTAAAAAGAAATATACAGATTTTCTTCCTTGTTTAAGAGCCTTTTCTTCATATCTTGTTGGGAACCAGCCTTCAGGTCTTTTTCTCCAAGCTGATATTTTATCTCTATTTACCCAAATAAAATCTGGATGCCCTTCAAAGGCTCTGATACTATGTATAGCCAAACCTTTGTGATCAGTAGCAAAAACTAACTCTCCGCCACTTTTCAGAACTCTAGCAAGTCTATCGAGATTATATTTATTAGCAAATCTTCTTTTATGATGCCTCTTCTTTGGCCAAGGATCATTAAAAAGTATAAAAACCTTATCTAAACAATTATCTGGCAAATTATCTAAAAGAGGCCTAACATCAGAGGGCAAAACTCTGATGTTTTTTAGGTCTCCCATATCTCTAAGCAATGCGGAGACACCATTCATATATGGCTCTGCTCCTATTATCCCAACATTACTGTTGTGTATTGCTTGAGAAATAACATGTTCTCCATTTCCAAAACCTATCTCTAACCACACTTCATCAACGGGCATATCAAAGATACCTTTTGGATCAGAAAAATCCTCATCGACTTTTATTTCTACCTTAGGTAAATGAGTCTTTATATAAGAAGCTCTTTCGCCTTTCATAGTCTTACCAAAAATTCTACCATGAAATCTTTTATCTTCTTTATCTACTTCCATGCACTTTTCCTTTTATTTTGCCTTTTATTTATAAAGCAATAAATACAATAAAAATCTTGTTTTGTAAAGAGAAATATGCTAAACAAATTCATATAATTTAATAAAAAGGAATAAAGCAATGAACTTAGAAAACAAAATTGTATTAACAGGAATTAAACCAACAGGGACTCTTCATGTGGGTAACTATGTTGGAGCAATGGTTCCTTCCATAGACTTAGGAAATCAAGTAGATCAAAATAAACACTTTATGTTTATTGCAGATTATCATGCTCTTAATCAAGAAAAAGATGGAAGTAATATAAAACAGTGGACTAAAGAAATTGCTTCAGCTTATCTTGCTTGCGGTCTAAACCCAGAGCATTCTGTTTTTTATCGCCAATCAGATGTTCCTGAAATATTTGAGCTACAAGTTTTATTATCTGCATATACTCCAAAAGGATGGATGAACAAAGCTCATGCTTATAAAGCATCTGTAGATAAGAACAATGAAAAAGGTCATCATCCAGATGATGGAGTAAACATGGGATTATATACATATCCAACTCTAATGGCATCTGATATACTTATGTTCCAATCAGATATAGTTCCTGTAGGTAAGGACCAAGTTCAACATGTAGAGATAACCAGAGATATTGCTTCTTCAATTAATCATGTTTATAAAGACAAGGTTTTCAAGACTCCTGATTATTTCTTAAAAGAAGATGCTGCAACTTTACCTGGAACAGATGGCAGAAAAATGAGCAAAAGCTATAATAATGTAATTCCTTTATTCAAAACTGATAAAGAAATTAAAAAAGCGATTATGTCAATTGCGACTGATTCTCGACCTATTGAAGAGCCTAAAGATCCAGAAGGCATTTTAGTATATCAAATTGCTAAAACAATTATGACTCCAGAAAGATTAGAAGAAATGGCTACAGGATTAAAAGAAGGCAAACTTGGTTATGGACACATCAAGAAGATGTTGCTTGAAGACTATTTAGCTTTAATCAGTGATATGAGAGAAAAATACGAATATTATATATCTCACGAAGAAGAGCTTGAGGCTATTTTACAAAAAGGTGCTGAAAAAGCTAGAGAAATTGCAAGGAAAAACTTAGCAGAGATAAAAGAAAAAATATTTGGGTAATAGTATAAATGAAACAGCTTGAGATTTTATTAAAAGAGTTAAACATAGAGCACGACAAGTATGAGCACGAAGCTCTACATACTATTGAAGATGTAAAAAAATGTGAAAAAACATTTGATGGGTTATTTTGTAAAAATATGTTTCTAAAAGACAAAAAAGGAGAGTATTTCTTATTTTGCACTCCTGCTGAAAAAGCTATTAATCAGAACACCCTACAAAAACAAATTGGAAGCAAAAGACTTTCTTTCGCATCAGCAGATAGATTGAAAGAAGTGCTAGATTTAACACCGGGTTCAGTTTGCCCTTTTGGAATCATGAATGACGATAACAATCTTGTTAAAGTTGTTATAGATTGCGAATTAATTGGACAAGAAAAGATTCTATTTCACCCAATGATAAATACTTCAACTATTTCTATATCTTATGATGATTTAGTTAAGTTTATTACTCATTGTGGCAATGAATATATGGTAGTTGAGGTTTAAGAATGGAAAAAGAAAACATTATAAAAATTGCAAAATATAATCCAGAATTATTTCCACAATTTAAAATGCTGCAGAAAAAGTTATCTCAATATGAAAGAGATATAACAAATGAACATTGCCCTTATACTTTAACTAATAAGGTTACTGAAGATATTTTAGAAAAAATGATGCAAGACAGTATAGATTTAGAGACAAAACAAATAAAAACAGACAAAAACATTTACTTAATAAAAGAAAATGAAAACTATATTGGATTCATAAATTTTACACATAACAGAGGCAATTGTTGCATGAAACCTAGAATATTTATAAGCTCGATTTTTATTAAAGAAGAACACCGAGGGCGAGGATATGGGAAAAAGTTAATGCAAAAAGCTGAAGAATATGCTATACAAGAAAATGAAAAAACTATAATGTTATCTTGTTTAAGTGATAATAAAAATAGTATCAATTTTTATAAAAACAATAATTATAAACCTTGGGCAACAACTTTTATAAAAAGGATTAAGTAACAAATAATGGGAAATAGCTTTATACACCTTAGAACACACAGTGCCTACTCTCTTGCAGAGGGGGCAATCACAGCTAAGGATATGATAAAACTAGCAAAGCAAAATAACATGCCCGCTATTGCTATTACAGACACTCACAATATGTTTGGAGCTATGGAGTTTTCATTATCTTCACCTAAAGAAGGAATACAACCTATATTAGGAACATCTATTGCTGTTAAGATAAATATGGGGCCAATAACAGAAAGCATTTTTAAAAATATAGTTCTGTTGGCTCAAAATCATCAAGGATATTTAAATCTTTCCGAACTAATGAGTCGTTCCTACACAATATATGGAAAAGAAGGAAACCCCCATATTGATTTAGCAGACCTTCAAGAATTAAACGAAGGCATAATTTGTTTAACTGGAGCATATAATGGACCTTTAGGTTACTTACTCTTAAACAAAAAAGAAGACCATGCTAAAGAAATGCTTCAAAACCTGCATGAATACTTCGGCGATAGATTGTATATGGAATTATCAAGACACAGCTTATCAGAAGAGGATTTTTGTGAAGAGTTCTTCTTAAAATGGGCATATGAAATGAATATACCTCTTGTTGCAACAAATAATGTATTTTTTAAAACTAAAGATATGTATTCAGCTCATGATGCTCTACTTTGCATTTCTGGTGGTAACTATGTAATTGAAGATGATAGAAGAAAAGAAACTCCGGAGCATTATTTTAAAACATCAGAGGAAATGATAGAACTTTTTAAAGATCTCCCTGAAGCATATTTAAACACTGTACAAATAGCAAAAAGATGTAGTCATTTTCTAGAAGAGAAAGCACCTCTACTTCCTCATGCAGATTGTGGAGACGGAAGAAGTGAAGATGACGAACTAAGGCATCAATCTGAAGAGGGTTTAAAATATAGATTAGAAAACTTTGTATATACAGATGATATGTCTGAAGAAGAAAAAGAGAAAATAAAAGAAAAATATTTTGAAAGATTGAATTATGAGCTTTCAGTTATTATTAAAATGGGATTCTCTGGATACTTCTTAATATGTATGGATTTTATCAAATGGGCAAAAAACAATGATATCCCTGTTGGACCAGGTCGTGGATCTGGAGCAGGTTCTGTTGTTGCTTGGTGTTTGTTAATTACAAACTTAGATCCAATCAGACTAGGGTTATTATTTGAGAGATTCCTAAATCCAGAAAGGGTATCCATGCCCGATTTTGATATTGACTTCTGTCAATCTCGTAGAGGAGAAGTGATACAATATGTACAAAGGAAATACGGTAAAGAATCAGTTGCTCAAATCATCACCTTCGGTAAACTAAAAGCAAAAGCTGTAATTCGTGATGTTGGTAGAGTTCTTCAAATGTCCTATTTTGAAGTTGATAAAGTTGCAAAAATGATACCAATGGATGCAAAAACAATTCAAGATGCTCTTGATACAGAAACAGAGCTTGATGTTTTAAGAAGAACAGATGAAAAAGTTGAAAGATTAATAGAGGTAGCTCAAAAGCTTGAAGGATTATATCGTCATGCATCAACTCATGCGGCAGGACTTCTTATTGGAGATAGGCCTTTACCTCAGCTAGTACCTCTATATGTTGATCCTAAATCAGACTTAGACATGCCTTCTAGTCAATTCAATATGAAAACCATTGAACAAACTGGTCTGATTAAATTCGATTTCTTAGGATTAAAAACTCTTACAGTTATAAAAAGAGCCACAAAGATTATTGAAAAAACATATGGAGAAAAAATAGACATTGATTCAATATCAGTTGATGATGAAAAAACTTTTGAGCTTTTAAGATCTGGTAATACTATTGGTGTATTCCAGTTAGAATCTTCTGGCATGCAAGATGTTATCTCTAAACTAAAGCCTACTAACTTTGATGATATTATCGCTTTAGTTTCCTTATATCGTCCAGGGCCTATGGATAACATACCGACATATATTGCTGTGAAGCACGGAGAAAAAGAAGCTAACTATTATCACCCTATGATTAAATCTATTCTTGAGCCAACTTATGGTATTCCTGTTTATCAAGAACAAGTTCAACAAATTGCTCAAACTATGGCAGGATACTCTCTTGGTGAAGGTGATATGCTTAGAAGAGCAATGGGTAAAAAAATTAAAGAAGAGATGGATAAACACCGTCCTAAATTTGTAAATGGTGCTATGGACAGAGGAGTTGATAAAAAAACAGCAACTCATATTTTTGAAGTTCTAGAAAAATTCGCTAGTTATGGTTTCAACAAATCCCATGCTGCTGCTTATGCTCTAATTGCATATCAAACAGCATATCTAAAAGCACATTATCCCGTAGCATTTATGACTGCATTAATGCATTTAGATGTTGACAATCCTGACAAACTTGCGATCTTCAAGCAAAACTCTAATGAGATGGGGATAGAGGTACTTCCTCCAAATGCGAACAAATCTCTTGCAAACTTTGCAGTAGAGAAACAAGAGAATGGAACGGATGTAATAAGATACCCTCTGGGAGCAATTAAAGGAGTTGGTGTCGGAGCAATGAAATCTCTTGTAAATGAACGAAAAGAAAATGGCAATTTCAAAGACATATTCGACTTAGTTGAAAGAGTTGGAGACAAAGGATGCAATAAAAAACAGCTTGAAGGTTTAACATATGCCGGGGCTTTAGACGATATACATCCCAACAGAGCTCAACTAATAGAGTCTATGGAAATATTAGGTAAATATGCAAGCACATATAGCCATGAAAAAAACTCAAATCAAGTTTCTTTATTTGGAGGGCAAGACATAAAACTAGAAACTCCAAAGTTACCTTTAATTCAACCTTGGAGCAATAGTGAAAAACTAGAGTATGAATTTAAAGCAGTTGGTATGTATCTTTCATCTCATCCCTTAGATTTATATAACAAGACTTTACAATCCATGGAAGTTATAAAATATGCAGATGTTCTAAAAGAAGTAAAAGACACAGGTAAAAATTATGTCAAACTTGCTGGCATCATAACATCTAAATCAATAAAAACATCCAGAAGAGGTAACAAATTTGCCTTCATAGGCTTAAGCGATTCATCAGGATCTTACGAAATAACTCTATTTAGTGATGCTCTAGAAAATTCTAAAGATATATTAGAAGTAGGAAACCTCGTAGTTATACCTGCTGCAGCAGATATTGATGAAGATAATCTAAAACTTAGAGGTGCTGCAGTTAAAGATTTAGCTAAGGAAATGGTAAATGCTACAAAATCAATTAAAGTTTTTGTGGAAGATAAAAAATCTATAACCAACATTCACAATATACTTAAAGATATTCCCAAAGGGAAAATCAAGGTGAATATAATAATGTCTACAAGCGATTTCTCTAAACAAGTAGAAATATCTATAGGTGGTTTCAATTTAATTCCAAATAAAATTGATGAAATTAGAGTTCTTGAGGGTATAAATAAAGTAGAAGATTTTAGTTAAAAATAAAAACAGCGAATCGTATTTTAAAAAAATAAATACTTATTATTCAATGACTTGGAAATAAGGTATAATAATACCATAAGACTAACTAATTGTTTTTATTGAATTTTACATATATGCTATTGACAAAAATTAAAAATCGAGATATATTTACATCTCAAATTAAATAACAAGATTTCGGAATGAGTTCGAGATCAATAAAAAAAGGAAAACAATAATGACAAAAACATTTATGGCTAAGACTCCTAAAGTTGAAGATCAAAAATGGTACATTGTAGATGCTGAAGGACTAGTACTAGGTAGAATGGCTTCTATAATCGCTATGAGACTTCGTGGTAAACACAAACCAACATTTACTCCTCATGCAGATTGTGGTGATAATATCATCGTTATCAATGCAGAGAAAGTAAAACTAACAGGTAACAAATTAAACAGAACAAAGTTCTTCTGGCATACAAATCACCCAGGTGGTATTAAATCAAGAACTATGGGCGAAAGACTAACAGGTAAATATCCTGAAAGAGTTATCATGAAAGCTGTTCAAAGAATGCTTCCAAAAGAAAGCCCTCTAGCTAGAAAACAATTAACAAAACTTAAAGTTTATGTAGGACCAAATCACCCACACGCTGCTCAAAACCCAGAAGTGCTTGATATTGCTGCAATGAACGAAAAGAATGCAAGATAATAGGAGTATATAACAATGACAGATTTAAAAGATTTGAAACAAGAAGTTGAAGCAACTGCAACAGAAGCTCCTGTTGAAAGAAAAGCTCAAATAGATGACCTAGGTAGAGCATATGCTACAGGTAAAAAGAAAAAATGGGCAACTGCTAGAGTTTGGGTAAAAGCAGGTACTGGTAAAGTTGAAATTAATGGTAAAGAGCTTCCTGCATATTTTGCAAGAAAAACTCTACAAATGATTGTTAATCACCCATTCGTAGTAGCTGGTGTTGAAGGACAATTCGATGTTAAAGCAACTGTAAAAGGTGGTGGACTATCTGGTCAAGCACATGCTGTTAAGCACGGTATTGCTGTTGCATTAAACAGATTTGACCCAGCATTAAGAGCTGCTCTTAAGAAAGAAGGTCTATTAACTCGTGATGCTAGAATTAACGAAAGACATAAATATGGTCTTCATAAATCTAGAAGAGCTAAACAATGGGCTAAAAGATAATTTCCAAAACATATGGAATTTACTTTATAAAAGAACCTCTCAAATTGAGAGGTTTCTTTTTTATATACTCATTTATTACGACTAGACATTTAAATCCAATATGCTATAATCTCGAAGACAATACTATTTGGCTTCAACAAGTTGCGACTAGACATTTAAATCCAATATGCTATAATAAAAAACGAAATGCTATCACCTACTGTTAGTTGCGACTAGACATTTAAATCCAATATGCTATAATTATTCCCACTTATGAAAACCTAATTTACATGTTGCGACTAGACATTTAAATCCAATATGCTATAATCTTATTGCAGGAGCAGAAAGGCAAAGATAAGTTGCGACTAGACATTTAAATCCAATATGCTATAATCTACAAAAGAGATGGATGAGTACATAATAGGTTGCGACTAGACATTTAAATCCAATATGCTATAATAAAACAATACTCAAGGAAAAGGAGAGTAAAGTTGCGACTAGACATTTAAATCCAATATGCTATAATTCTATGCAAAAACTTAACTGTTTGATTAGGGTTGCGACTAGACATTTAAATCCAATATGCTATAATAACATCTGTTTAAACTCATCAGTCCAGCTAGTTGCGACTAGACATTTAAATCCAATATGCTATAATATTAAAACAAAAGCAAAAGCCGTTCATATAGTTGCGACTAGACATTTAAATCCAATATGCTATAATTAGGAGGCTATCAAGATGTAGGAGAGTCTCGTTGCGACTAGACATTTAAATCCAATATGCTATAATGTTGAGGACTCGTTCTTATGTGATTGGAAAGTTGCGACTAGACATTTAAATCCAATATGCTATAATCCTCAAGGATTCTTTGTTTAAGTTCTTCTTGTTGCGACTAGACATTTAAATCCAATATGCTATAATATAAAAAAAACAAAAGGAAAAGGAGATAAAGTTGCGACTAGACATTTAAATCCAATATGCTATAATAATCTAACATCCCATATTTCATCCCCAATAGTTGCGACTAGACATTTAAATCCAATATGCTATAATAAAACAAATAATGTTGCCTTATGACGATTTGTTGCGACTAGACATTTAAATCCAATATGCTATAATTGTGCTTGTTGATATATCTACGGCATTTCCGTTGCGACTAGACATTTAAATCCAATATGCTATAATAGATAGTCGAAAAGCCCTCTGGGTGGGGGCTTTTTCTTTATATTAACCTATAAAAAAAATGGCTTTTTATGCATGTTTTTTCATATGTTTTTTTCATTTTTTTTGAAAATATAATTATTTTTTTATCGATTCGTTTTTCATTTTCTTAAAAAAGTTCGAACTGATTAGGCTTTTCTCTTAATTTTTCTTCTTTTAAATTTTCTATATGGATAATATTTTCAAACTGTTTATCTGTAAAAAATAATATATTTATATCTCCATATTTAGGAGTATTTTCTTTGATGTTATTAACATATTTTTGAGAAGACTCCCATGTTCCTGTAAATTGAGTATAGACAGAAAACTGCACCATTTCAAAACCTGTATCTAACAAAAACTTCCTAAATTTACTTGCAGACTTTCTTTGAACAGATGTATCTGTAGGTAAATCAAACATAACCATCATCCACATAAGTTTCCTCCCATTTAAATATCTTTTTTCTTCTTTCATTTAAAATAAATCTTCTTTTATTAAATGAGAATTAAAGTTAAAATTAACATTCTTGCTTTCATATATTTTCACTAAATCTCGAACTATTTGTTGCAATATAACATATAGTGGAGAAAATCCTTCTCCGTTATAAAATTCTTCTGTTAATAAATTTGATAGTTTAGCTTTATATTCTGTAGTTAATTCTGAAACATTATTCTCTTGAAAAATTGCATATACGGTATTATCAACTATTGGGCGAAAAGGTTCAATTAAATCATCAACTAAACAAAATGGATTTAACTTATTATGATGCTCTACTCCAAAAGATGGATTTAACCCTGAAGCAACTACATATCTTGCAAGAGCCGCTCTTATAATAGCATAACCATAATTTAGAAAAGAATTAATCCCCTCCATGTCTTTATTACGAATAAAATCTTCTCCATAAAGAGATTTGAAATATAACCTAGCCCCATAAGCCTCTATATTTGTAGAATCTCCTGAAAGAACTTTTTTATGTAAACATTTTAATTCATTTTTTTTATTCCAACTGTCTAAAACTCTTGATTGATTTTTTATCTTTTCTTGAATTATTAATTGCCATATTCGTTTTTGTAATGGTTTTTTATTTTCAATTTGCTTCAACTGAACTTCAGTTTGTTTATAATTACCAATACAAGATAATAATGTCCCTATAGGATGAAAATTTTTACCTAAAATTACTAAAGGTATTCCTCTTTCGCACAGCTGTTGCAATAAATTATTTGTATAAATGACTCCTCGAGCTGTTATTATAAGGGAGTTAATTGCATCAAAAGTTATATCTTTTAGAACATCCGAATTTCCTTCAATTCTTAAAAAACCCCTATAAACAGAAAGCTTTTTATTATCCGTAGAAATTTCAATGATATTATTTAACATCTTTAATTTTTCCTGTTGAAGAAACAAAAACTTTTTTAGCATTGCAATTTCCCATACCAGAGATAGAAGCTATCCAGCATTTTTTATCAGCTTCCTCTTTTGCAATATTATGAGGTCTTAAAAATAATGTTCCAGCTGAATTAATCTTTTTAACCCTAAACAAAATAGCAATATTTTCTAAATTTTTCTCTTTATTAAATTTCTCTCTAACATAATTTTGAATACCTTTAGGGAATTTATCATCGAAAGCTTGTTCTTTATTAAATGTTGCCATGACCATGTCATTCATTTTTAAAGTCATAATCTTTTTAGCATTAGGATATTTATAATGTAAGTAGCTTATAGGTTCATTATTATGTGCTCTAACTGTTGCATTATAATTAGAAATGATTTCTCCTTCCCATTTTCCAGCATTTTTCATTGCAACTCCTTTATGTTTGTTTTGAGGATTAATTTCATATATCTCCGCACAGAAATTTCCTCCTCCAACAAACCATTTAAAAGATTTTAAAGAAGCTTCTCTTAAAGCGAGAACTGTTTGCAATTCTTTTTCAGATTGTTCTTTTTTAAGAGCTTTTTCTTCTTTTGTTTTTGCATTCATTAATTTTGCTTTACCATCATTAATAAACCATTCTTTATAAGCATTATAATAAGCTTTTTTATCTTCTTGAGTATGAAACATTGGTATATAACTAACAATACTGTTATCTTTTAAAGCATCTACTTTTTTATTTTTATCTTCTTTATGAACATGAAATTTTGCTTTTAACGATTTATCATCTAAGAATCCAATTATCCCATAAGCAGTGTCTTCATGTAATTGTCCGACTGTAGATTTTAAATCATACGGATTTTTAGTTTTAGGTTTATATGATATATTTATATTAGCCACTTTTTCTTTTATATTAAATACATTCAATTTTTTAGGTATAGGTATATATTCTGAAATAATTCCTTGTTCTTTACATTCTCTAAAATCACGAATTCTTTTTTTCAATTCTTTTTTTTCTTCTTTTGAGACTAAAGAATCTCTTAATTTATAAAAATCATCTTTAAAATGGTTCATAATATCATTAGAACACCTTTTCATTTCAGGAACAACTTGTTGCAATTGAGATCTAGATAGAGAAGAAATAACTATAGCATCCATAGCATGGTGATTATGAAAAGCTCTATAATCTTCGTTTTTTTCTTCAATAACTTCTCCAGTTTCAGGATTATAACCAACATCTTTTGTTTTTTCTTTATATTCATTTAAGCCCCAAGACTTCCTAACTAAACTAGTTAACTTACCTGGAACTGATAAAACTGTCTTCTTTCCATCTTCCCTACAAATTGGCAAAAGATATTCTTGTAATAGTCTAGTCATATATCTAGTATCATTTAGAGCTCTCGCTATCGGGCCCTCTTTATCAGAAAACTTCTTCATAGCATTTTCATTAAATCTCCATTGTTGTTCAGAAGATAATTTCATTGCTCTTCTTTTAATATCATCCCAATTATAACCATTAGGGGATTCGTTAAAAGCTTCCCATGGAGTTCTATTGCCTTTAAACTTATTAGCTGTTATTAAAGCTATAACTTTATTATTTAAAGAATCATCTAATGTTATTGAAAATGGTAATATATGCTCTATTTGAAATTTATTCCCGTTAAACAATTCTGTTAGAGATATCTTTTCTCCTGAGAAAGGACACTCTCTATCTAAAACCTTATCTCCTTTACCTATTCCTAAATTTTTCCATATTTTATATTTTTGGATGTCATATCTTTTAGGATCTGTTAAAATACCTTTGTCAATCAACTCTTTTCTTATTTTTTCATTTTCTTTCTCATTTTTATCTCTTACATTTGTCATTTTACTTCGCTCTTTTGAGCCAGCAGATAAATCTCTTCCATATTCAATCGCTATATCAAAAGGTTTTCCATATAAAGATATAATTTCATTTACTAGATGCCTAATTTGATTAAGAGCAACATGAACTGTGGCATTGTTTATTTTACCAAATTCTTCTTCTATGTTTTTAGGTTGAGATTTTTTTCCCAAACAATGTTCTGAAAGAATTTCTCCATAATATGGAAGTTTATCAATATGCTCATATTCTTTTTGAGAATGATGATATTCTGCTTTTTCACAAGCTTCACTGTAGAGCGAACCTTCTCGTAAATAAGGTAGTATATTTCTTATGGCTTTTTTTGATAAATTACCAAAACCATCTTCTAAATTCAACATAGCTAATTCTTTTGCAGATTCTTCTGTTAAAGAAACTTTTGCAATTAATTCTTTTATAACTAAATTTGTATAATCATCTGCGGATAATTTTTGATATTTATCTATATCTGGTCTTGATATTATTTCAATAGCCTTTTCTTGTTGTTCTGAAGATATATTACTCCATTCCTTCTTTAAATTTTCAGTGTTAGATTTTTCATTATATATAGCAAAAACTGTAGAATTTGTATTAATTGATTTTGAATCTTCAGCTGTTTTGCTATATTTAAATCCTTTACCTTCTAAATTGAACTTGCCATATTTATGTAAATTTAAATATTTTTTTATCTTTCCTAAATTAATTCTACCCTTTGCAGTTGTATCATAATCTTGAGGATTGTTTAATATATGTAAAAGCTTATCTCTTTCTTCTTGTGTTAAATTTCTATAATTAGTATCATTTTTTTCTGCATACTTAATAATATTTATTGTTTGTAATAATCTAAATTCTTGAAACAATGGATGAGCTTTTGCAATTCTTGGTTCTCCTTTTTCAAGAGTGCAAGTTCCCTCTTCCTGCTCTTTTAAAGCTCTTTGAAAAAATATAGTTTCTTTTATTTTATTCTTATTTTCTAAATTTAAAACATCGGGATAAAACTCGGCTTGTTTATCCCAAATTATATCAAATTCATTTATATATGTATCTCTAAACGGAAAAGAAGCATTGCCTATAAAGTTACCACTGTCATCATAAGCATCATTTAATCTTGCATTTTCTCCATTTTTAAGTTTTTTATATAAATATTGTCCATAAGTTTTGCAATTATGCTCTAACATTTCCTCTTGTAACTTTTTATAACCATCTTTTAACTTTCCTCCTTGTTCTGCATCGTCTTTTCGACTAGATTTGAAACCTCTTCTTTGAGATAAATGAAATAAAGCTCTCCCCAGTTCATATTTAGTTAATTTTTCATTAACGGAATCGCTCCTCAACTTATATGGATTTAGTTTTTCTAAAGACTTTCTATCTTCAATATTCATAGGAAACAAACCTATTTCTATAAGTTTATTTATTAAGTCTGATCTTCTTTGCTTATATCTATTATGCAGTCTTCTTGCTCCTCTAGCATTTCTCCTTGATACACATAGAGACTCTTTACTTTTATCATCTCTACCATCTGGGAATATTCTAACACCTGTATCAATTATATCAACTGCTATATCATCTTCATTTAGTTCAGCAATACTCCAGCCAATTGAAGTTGAACCCATATCTAAACCTAATCTATATTTCATATACTTTATCCTCCATGTTTTATTTTAATATAATATAAAATATATATTTACAAAAAACAAGTTGACTTTATATTAAAAATATATAATAATTAATTTATCGATTAAATTATTAATGAATTATATAGATAGCATATTGGATTTAAATGTCTAGTCGTTAATAAGAAATTTATTTCGATATTTACAGCTAGCTACTTCGGTAGCTAGTTTTTTATTTCTTTTTCAATATAATTCCTGCGAGGGGTGGGAGGCAGACTTTTATAGAGTAATCAAATCCATGCATCGGTATTTTATCACTATGTATTAAACCTAAATTACCAACATTTGATCCAGAATAATACTCAGAATCAGAGTTAAATACTTCCTTATAATATCCATATTCAGGAACTCCTAAACGATACTCTTCTCTAATTACTGGAGTGAAGTTTAAAGCAACCACCATATGCTCTTCATCTGATTTTCTTATGTAAGAAAGAACAGAGTTTTCTGCATCATTACACTCTATCCACTGAAATCCTTCAGGATCATTATCAAACTCATATAATGACTTCTCATCCTTATATAAATGATTTAAATCTCTTGTAACCAATTGAGCCCCTTTATGAACAGCATATTGATTTAAATGCCAATCAAGACTGCCTTTATATTTCCATTCATCGTACTGCCCGAACTCACACCCCATAAAGAGAGTCTTTTTACCAGGATATGTCATCATCATAGTTAAGTAAACTCTTAAATTAGCAAACCTCTGCCACTCATCTCCTGGCATTCTACCGATAAGAGAGCTCTTGCCATGAACTACTTCATCATGAGAAATTGGCAATACAAAGTTCTCATTATAAAAATATAGCATACCGAATGTTAGGTCTTTGTGATTGTGCTTTCTATAAATAGGGTCCTGCTTAATGTATCTAAGAGTATCATGCATCCAGCCCATATTCCACTTATATGTAAAGCCTAGCCCTCCATCATAAGTTGGTTGAGATACCATACCCCAATCTGTAGATTCCTCAGCAATAGTGATTGCTGTTGGGAATTTTCTATATATAACCTCATTTAATTCCTTTAAGAATAAAACTGCTTCTATATTTTCTCTTCCACCGTATTCATTTTTAACCCATTCACCAGGCTCTCGACAATAATCCAGATAAAGCATAGAAGCAACAGCATCAACTCTTAGCCCATCTATATGAAAAACATCCATCCAATACAGAGCATTAGACAGCAAATAATTTTTAACTTCTTTACGAGAATAATTATATATTAAAGTTCCCCAACCTTTATGTTCTCCTTTTCTAGCATCCTCATGTTCATATATCTTTGTTCCATCAAAGCACCCTAGCCCATGCTCATCTTTAGGAAAATGTCCTGCTACCCAATCTAATATAACTCCTATACCTTCTTGATGAGCCTTATCCACAAAATATTTAAAATCTTCAGGATTGCCAAACCTAGCAGTTGGAGCATATAACCCAATAGTCTGATATCCCCAAGAGCCTTCAAATGGATACTCTGATATTGGTAACAACTCAATATGAGTATATCCCATCCATTTAACATAAGGAATCAAATCATCTGCTAATTCTTTATACGAGAGAAACTCTCCGCCATTTTTTCTTTTCCAAGAGCCTGCATGAACCTCATATATATTTAATGGAGAATTCCTATCCGCATCCCTAGATTTCATCCAGTTTTTATCTTGCCATTTATAATCTTGTACTCCGTGAACAACAGAGCCTGTTTTTGAAGGCTTCTCTGCACAAAAAGCATAAGGGTCCGCCTTTAGAGGCATAACCTTACCATCTTTGCTCTTTATTTCAAACTTATATACATCTCCAACGGAAACATGAGGCACAAACATTTCCCAAACTCCGCAAGAAGGGTGATATCTCATTATGTGTCTTCTACCATCCCAGCCATTAAAATCTCCAACCACAGAAACCCTACAAGCATTAGGAGCCCAAACCGCAAAAGAGGTTCCTCTAACCCCCTCTAGCTCACATGGGTGTGCTCCCATTTTATTATATGATTTAAAATGAGTGCCTTCTGCTAAAAGATGTCTATCAATCTCTCCAAAAATAGAGTGGAAACGATAAGCATCTTCTAAATCCATTACATGATTATGAGAGTTTGTTATTCTTAAAAAATATGGTGTTTTTTTCCCTTTTTTCACAACAAGCTCAAACACTGAACTATTATAAATCTCATTCATAAAACCTAAAGAGTTATTATTGTTTTTATTTATGACCTCTATAGATTTTGCATAGGGGAAAAAGGTTCTAATTACTATATCAGACCCATGTTTATGCATGCCAAAATATGCAAAAGAGTCATGCAAGTCTCCGTTTATAAAATGATGAAATAAGTCTGACATATTAAATCCTTAGTTAACAAAGTAATATAGAAATATGTTATTTCTATTAAAAAGCTATGCTGATAGTTTAAATAAAACTATTTCTTCTTTATTGCAGCTTTTTTCTTTGGCGCCACTTTCTTTTTTATAGATACCTTTTTTGGCGCTACTTTCTTTTTTGCTGGAGCTTTTTTTGCTTTTACAGTTTTAGATTCTGCTTCTAGCAATCTTTGTTGAGCCATATTCCAATGCTCAATCTCTCTACCGTGAGGACAACCTTCTTCTTCCCAAATTTGATAAGCTAGCTCTCTAATTTTATCTTCCATAACTTCCTCCTTAACAAAGCTATTTTACATTTCTGTAGGATATGTTAAATCATATTCCTCTATCGGAGGCATTTCCTCTGATAAAGTATCTTCTATTAGTTCTATATCTTTAATCTCTGAAAGATCTTCAGGATGAGCAGGAGGTGTCAATAAATCAACCTCTTCTTCATCTATAAGAGTTTTATTTACCTTCTCTATTTCTTTAGAGTCTTGTATTGAAGAATTTTCTATAATATCTTCTTTTACCTCTGCTTGAGGAAAATCAGCTTCAAATTCATTTTTTGATAGAGATTCATCTTCAATCTCTATAATTTCCTCTTGTATCTTAATATCTATTTTTGCTTTATCTCCATCTGATAAGATATACTCAGCTTCTATTTCTTTATTAATAGATACTTCCTCTACAGCACTATCTTCTTCTGCCTTTTTAGGCACAAACAATGGAGAAATCTTATTTTCAACATTCCATTTATCAGAAACATAAGATAATTTACCAACATACTTTTCATCAGAATAATTATTCATTAATTCATCCCATTGCTGTATAGGTAAGTTATTAACCTTTGTAACAGGAAGGGTTTTAACAGGAGCAGTTCTAGCTAAAACACCTACAATCAAAGAAATAATTAAGAATGAGAATCCTAAAGCACCAAAAACCATTCCAACCAAAGCAAAAGGTAATGCCTTAAAACTATACGGTGTCATATTTGTATTTGAAGGGCAAATATTCACTATATTTGTTTCGACAGAATCAATACCTTCTGGTAATAATATTGAAGAAAACCCTTCTTTATCACTTTTCTTTATTTCAAGAACTCTTCTTTTGTTTCTTATACAAATACAAGCTGTTGGGTCTTCTTGTAAAGTCTTTATTATTTCTGGCAAATAAGCTTTACCATCTCCACCATCATGAATTTCTACTGCATAACCACCTTCATTTGCTATTGCATACATATAGCAATCAGCAGGAACAGGATAATGGTTATCAATAAAACCTCTAGCATAAGCAATAGCTTCACTTTTCTTACTAGTTCCATCCAAAAAGTCAATAACTACAGTTCTTGCAGATGTTATATTATTCTTACTTCTTCTGTTAACTTTTTCGATATCAACATTTTTTGTCTTTTTACGATTTTTATGACCCTTATTTAAAAGAAAATCATCTTTTTCACCATCTACTAAATCTTTACCTCCAACAATACCTTGTGTTTTTTCTTCTAAAACATCAATATCTTCTATAGAGTTAAAGTCTCCAGATATAAGTTCTTCTCCCATATCCACTTCATCAGAGATATCACTATTATCACTTATTATGAAATCATCTTTTATATCAGCCATAATATCTCCTAGTTCTTAATTCCTCTTAGCATGTTAAGCATTTTAATCTTTTTAAGCTCTTCTTCGCTTAGTGGTATTTTAATTTCTTCTTCAGAGATCTCTTCTGAAACATCTTCTACAACCTCTTCTTTTTTCCACTCTTCTTCAGCTTCTAAAACAGCTCTAACCTTTTTTTGCTCTTCCAATTCAGCTTTTAGCCTAGAGTTTTCTTGAGATGTTTTTTCTAACATAGCTTGATGTTTCTTTTCCATCTCTTTTTTTATTTGCTCAAGCTTTTTTTCCATTTCAGCTTTTTGCTTTTCTTTTTCTCTTCTTTTTTGCTCTAGTTCTAAAGCTTTTCTATTAACCTTTTCTTTAGCTTGCTTTATTTCTTGAGCTTTCTTTTTTTCAGCTTCTTCAAGAGCTTTTTTCTCATCTTCTTTTTTCTTTTCTTGAGCTTTATTGTAATTATACTTTACATTTTTAACTACCTTTTCTTCATCTAAGCTCATTTCATTTCCTTCTGTTTCATAAAGAGTAACTAAAGGTCTTATAATTAAGAACAAAGCTTGCTTATTAGAGCTAATCTTAGCACTATTTAAAGACCAAGCTCCCATTGGAGTTGTTCTATTATCATTACTAATCTCACTCATCAAACCACCTAAAATAACTGTTTCACCAACTGGTATTCTAACAACATCTTGAAGATTGTCTTTTTTAATATTTGGTTTAACTGTTATCTCTTTAAAGTCTCCCCCAGCATTAACAGTTGTATCAGCCAATCTATTACTTAGCTCAAAGTTAGCATCAATAGTTACGATTGCATTATAAGCATCAAAAACCGGCAAGAATGTTAAAGTAAGACCTGTTTCAACAGTATCAAATTTTGGAGAAGGAGGTTCAGGATTATCGCCATAGCTACCACCATCATATCCAGAAACATAAGCCTCTTCTTTAACAGATTCCAGTTTTACTTCTTTACCAGAAATTGTTCTCATTTCAACATTTTGTTCTGTAGTTGTTCTACCTAAAGTAGATAGAATATTAATAGCCATATCAACTGACACATCTGTTTCAGTTCCGAATATTGAGATACCTTTTCTAAAGAACTTACCAGAGATATTTCCTGTCGGATTATCAGAATCTCCATTATATGGTTGAATTGTTACAGCATTACTATTTTTAGAGCTATCAGTAGGGTCTTTCAATTCAAGTTTAAATGCATCCCAATCAAAACCTGTAGATTTATTGCCTTTAACCTCAACCTGCACTAGAGCAACCTGCAATGTAATCTCACTTAAGTTATGTGAAATTCTTTGCAAAAATGGTTTTATCAAGTTTTGTTGAGATCTTGGTTTTGCATAATAAACTATTTGACCAGCTGTCAAAGAAGTTGAAACATCTGTAGCACCTAAAGCTGTAATCTCACTTGAAATTGAATCTATAATATCTTTTTGTTGAGGAACAGAAACAACATACTCTTGTTTTGTAGATAAGAAAATAGTTCCATCTTCATACCAATAAGAAATATTCATTGCACTTCTAAGTCTTTTTAAAAGTCCGCCAATTGTACCTTTATATGTTTTAAAAGGAACAACTCTTTTTTCCAGCTGAGTTATAGCACTTAGAGCATTACCATTTGACGAAGCACTTGATGAAAAATCTTCTTCAAAATCTATATCGCTATCAGAGTCAGAGTCAGAGATATCACTACTACTTCCTCCTAGGCTACTTGCACCTTCATCATATACGGTCCAGTTATAAGAAACAGGAAAGCCTTTTTGTTCAAGCATGAAAACAATATCACCTACTGTACCAATTCTCCCTGAAAACTTAATTGATATAGGTTGTTTTGCTTTGCTTTTAGGTAGATTTGAATCTAACTGTTTAGATATAAAGAAATCTCCCGCAAGTTTAACTTTACGAAGAGGTTTTCTTTCTGCCCATTTAAAGTGCTGCTTCTGTTCGAAGCCATTCATATCGTCTAAATTTGTATCTGGTAATGGAGGGGAACATGCAATCAACAAGAAAGCATTAAAAGCCACAGCCACCCATTTTATTAAATTCTTCATTTTCTTTCGCCTCTTCTACTGGTATAAAAAATTGTTCGTTTGTTTTTTTGTTCTTATAAAGAGCTTTCTTATCTATACAACCGATAAACATAGCATCTTTGAATTTATTTACTTTAGGTTTAGCAGTTTCAAAACTGTCTAAATTAGAATTATTATCTCCATCAAAAGGAAGTCTATTTGATTGATTTCTTCTAACACTGTTCTTTTCAGCATTTTCTCTTCTAATTTGGTCTATCTCAACTCTTATTCTTTCTTCTAGCACAGAAATTCTCATATCTACTTGACCCTGAATTTCTTTTTCTAGTTTTTCTCTATCAGCTTTTGTAAACTCTCCAGCTCCTTTCATGGTGAAAGGATTATGTGATTCAGCTTGAGCCAAGCTTGTCACAAACAATAATGAAAACAACATTATTTTTATACTGATTTTCTTCATATTATGCCCTTGTTAAAATTATAGCTACCTTAAATAAAGCATATATCAACATAGATGTAAAGTGTTTTTTTATTTTTTTCAATATTTTATTTTTGTAATAAGCTTCTTGTATAAATCATTTTTTTATGTATAATAAAATCACAAATAACCAGAAAGAAGCGGAAAATGAAAAAAACTATATTCTACATGTTAATGATATTAGCCTTAAGGCAACACAAATCTTTTGCTTTTACTTGTCCCGAAGCTCCGAAGCCCAAAATAAATTTTTCTATGAGAAAAACACCGACAAAATTCAATTTTTCAAAAACTACCAAACAGTTAACAGCCGCGAACTTAACTAAATCAGCTCAATGGGCAGGGTGGATAAATGAAGGAATTATGTCAAGCAAATTTCCTAATTATAAAATAAGTGCAAAATTAAAAGGGTTAACATATCCAGATGTTGGCAAGGCATGTTATTGGATTGATACTATAAATTTTAATTGGGTTTTCTCTCCTACCATATTTGTAGCGAAAGAGTATAAAAGAGGCAGTTGCAAGTACAACACTGTTATAACTCACGAAAGACAACATGTTAAGATTGATATAGCTATATTAAAGAAATACAGAGATAAAATTAAAAACAACTTAAGAAAACAAGCTCTATATCCAATTACAAGCGGCTTAGTAAACTCTAATGCAAAAGTTAATTTGCTCAAAAAAGTTGAGGACGACCTAGCTCCCTTAATAGAGAGAATGGTTAAAGAAAGAACCATAGAGCAGGGGAAAATAGATACTGTTGAAGAATACACAAAACTTGGAAATATGTGTAAATAAACATAGATATTGACATATAATAGTAAAAATTTTAATATAAAAAAGACTAACAAAAAAGAAAGGTAAGTTCATGAGTATATCTCTACCACAAATTATAATAATCGCATTAATAGTAATTATCGTTTTTGGAACAGGCAAGTTCCCAACAATTATGGAGAACATTGCAAAAGGTATAAAAGCATTCAACAAAGGCTTAGCAAGCGAAGAGCCAATCGTAGAAGAAAAGAAAGCTCCTGCTAAAAAGAAAAATACTGCAAAAAAAGCTCCTGCTAAAAAAACAGCAGCAAAGAAAAAAACTAAATAATGTTTTCTCTAGGAGCAAATGAATTAATAATAATTGTTTTTGTAGCAATATTAATTATTGCTCCTAAAGATGTTCCTATTGTCATGAAGAATTTAGGAAAAGTATTAGCCAAAATCAGAATATTCTCAAGAGGCATAAACCATCACCTAAACGACTTCATTGATAATGCAATAATAAATCAAGAGGTTGAAGATGATGAATAAAAAAGATCACATAACCTCTCACTTTTCTGATTTTAGAAATAAGTTAATAAGCTGTTTTTTATTCTTTTTAATATCATTCGGTATATCTTACTATTTTTCAGATTTAATTTTTGCCTTTCTAGCTTCTCCGCTAGAAAATAATAAAATGATTTACACAAACCTTACAGAAGGTTTTTTTACTTATTTAAAGGTTGCTTATTTTGGAGGCTTATTTTTATCCATACCATTTTGCTTAATACAATTATGGAGATTCATCTCTCCAGGACTTTATATAAATGAAAGAAAAGCAATACTTCCCTTTATAATAATGACTCCTATTCTTTTTTACTTAGGAGGAGCTTTTGTTTACTTTTTAGTAATCCCTAATGCTTGGAGCTTCTTTTTAAGCTTTCAAAGCGATAGTATAGAGCTAACTGCAAAAATAAGTGAATACTTATCTTTGATAATGAGCTTAATAATAGCTTTTGGGCTATGCTTTGAGACTCCAGTTATTCTTTCTTTATTAGTTAAGATTGGCATTGTAAGTTTTGAAACTCTTAAAAAAGCTAGGAAATATTTTATAATCATTGCTTTTATATTAGGAGCATTTTTAACTCCACCAGATGTAATATCTCAACTGATTTTAGCTTCTGTAATTGTTATACTATTTGAGTTATCTTTAATATTTATAAAACTTAGTTCTTCTACTCAGCGCAGATAACCTTAAATCTTGTTTTCTTAAAAACATCTACAGCTTTTTTAACTGCTTCTTTGCTTGGCTCATCAATATCTAGCTTATATTCATAACCTAAAGCTTCCCACTTATGAACTCCCATTTTATGATAAGGCAATAACTCTACTGTAGAAATCTGTTTGAAGTCTTTAATATGTTCAGCTACCTTTTCAAGATAATCAACTTCAGCAGTTGTTCCTGTTAATAAAACAAGCTTAATCCATATTTCTAAATTTGTTTTTGTATCAGCAAACTCTAAGAACTTTAATATCTTATCATTAGGTTTACCGGTTAATTCTTCATGATCTTTTGAATCAATATTTTTAATATCAAACAATAATAAGTCCGTATAGTCTAATATTTCTGATATAGTATCATCTATATCTATATAACCGCATGTATCTAAAGCGGTATGTATTCCGTTTTTCTTAAGCTCTTTGAATAGCTCTAAAACGAATTTCTTTTGCAATAAAGGCTCGCCTCCTGAAAGAGTTACACCTCCATTTGAGAATGTGAAAAATTCTTTATATTTTAATATATCATTAACTAATTCTTCAACTGTTCTCTGTTTATCCGTCTTACCAAACCAAGTGTCTGGATTATGACAAAATTTACAGCGAAGGGGGCACCCTTGCATGAAAATGACATATCTAATGCCAATTCCGTCAAGAGTACCCGCTGTCTCAATAGAATGAATATTCGCTGTTAACATAGCTTTCCTATATTTTTTCGTGGAAAGTTCTGCTGATAACATCAAGTTGTTGTTCTTTTGTCAACTTAATGAAGTTCACAGCATAACCTGAAACACGAATTGTTAACTGAGGATAATTCTCAGGATGCTCCATAGCATCTTGAAGAGTTTCTAAGTTAAGAACATTAACATTTAAGTGTTGTCCGCTTTTAGAAACATATCCGTCTAGAAGAGCTGTTAAGTTTCCGATTTTAGTTGCTTCATCTTTACCTAAAGAGTTAGGAATGATTGAGAAAGTATTTGAAATACCATCTTTAGCATCAGCAAATGGAACTTTAGCAACAGAGCATAATGATGCTAGAGCACCATGTGTATCTCTACCATGTAGAGGGTTAGCACCTGGAGCAAATGGCTCACCAGCTTTTCTTCCGTCAGGTGTGTTACCTGTTTTCTTACCATAAACAACATTAGATGTAATTGTTAAGATTGATTGTGAAGGAACTGCATCTCTGTAAGCAGGGATTTTTCTAATTTTATCCATGAATTGTTTTGTAACACTTACAGCGATATCATCAACTGCATCATCATTGTTACCGAATTTTGGATAATCACCTTCGATTTCGAAATCAACAACAACTCCGTCTTCGTTTCTGATTGTTTTAACTTTAGCATTTTTAATAGCTGATAGAGAGTCAACAACAACTGAGAAACCAGCAATACCACAACCTAGATTTCTTTCAACTTCTCTGTCCATAAGAGCCATTTGAGCTTTTTCATAGTAGTATTTATCATGCATAAAGTGAATGATATTTAAAGCATTAACATAAGTTTTTGTTAACCAGTCCATAACTTTATCAAATTTTTCACAAACTTCATCATAATCTAAGTATTCAGATGTAATTGGTTCGAAACCATCAACAACTTTTTTGAATGATTTTTCATCAACACCACCGTTAATCGCATATAATAAAGCTTTAGCTAAGTTAGCTCTAGCTCCGAAGAATTGCATTTGTTTACCAATAGTCATTGGAGAAACACAACATGCGATACCATAATCGTCTCCGAAATCTTTAATCATTAGATCATCATTTTCGTATTGGATTGAAGATGTTTCAATAGACATTCTTGCACAGAAATCTTTGAAACCTTTTGGTAATTTAGTTGACCAGAAAACTGTTAGGTTTGGCTCTGGAGCAGGACCAATATTTGTTAATGTATGTAGGAAACGGAATGAGTTCTTTGTTACAAGAGTTCTACCATCTAATCCCATACCACCGATTGTTTCTGTAATCCAAACTGGGTCTCCACTAAATAGAGCATTATACTCTGGAGTTCTTAGGAATCTAACCATTCTTAATTTAATGATGAAATCATCCATAATTTCTTGAATGTCTGATTCTGTATAAGTTCCAGCTTTAATATCTCTTTCTGCATAAACATCTAAGAAAGTAGAAACTCTACCTAGAGACATAGCAGCACCGTTTTGATCTTTAATAGCAGCTAAGTAACCGAAGTATGTGAATTGCACAGCTTCTTTTGTATCTTTAGCTGGTTTTGAAATATCAATACCATAAGCATCAGCCATTTCTTTCATTTGACCAAGAGCAATAATTTGTTCTGAGATTTCTTCTCTTTCCAAAATATCAGCAGCATTTAATAGGTTACCATCTGTAACAGCTTTTTGAGCCATTTTATCTTCGATAAGTCTATCGATACCATAAAGAGCGATTCTTCTGTAATCACCGATAATTCTACCTCTACCATAAGCATCTGGCAGACCTGTAATAATACCACTTCTTCTGCATTCTCTTATAGCAGGAGTATAAGATTGGAAAACACCATCATTATGAGTTTTTCTGTATTTTGTAAATACTTCTCTGATGTTTTTATCTTCTTCTAGTCCATAAGCATCACAAGAGGCTTGAACCATTCTATAACCACCGTAAGGCATGATAGCTCTTTTTAGAGGAGCATCTGTTTGCAGACCAACGATAATCTCTTTGTCTTTGTTAATGTAACCAGCTTTAAATGCATTAACAGCTGATGGAGTAGATGTATCACAATCTAAAACACCACCTTTAGCAATTTCAGCTTTCATTAATGTTAAAACTTCTTCCCATATAGAAGTTGTTCTTTCTGTAACAGGAGCTAAGAAAGAATCGTCTCCTTCATAAGGAGTATAGTTTTTTTGGATAAAGTCTCTAACGTTTATAGAGTCGTTCCACTCACCAGGAATGAAGCCTTCCCAGTTTTTTTCAACTTGATTTGTCATAAAAAACCTTTCTTTTTTATTGAATTTTTAAATCGCCCGAATTTTAATACAAATTAGCAAATATGTCAACACTATTAATTAAATAAAAAGGCTTGATTTTTAGAGATTTAAACTCTATATATATTTAAAGAAATAATTTTTGGAATAATATAGTATATATTTCAATTTAGAATAAAAAGTACATATCGTTATAAATCAAATTATTACAATGATTTAACAGAAAGAAAAGAGTAAAACTATGAAGCTTATAAGCAAATTATTTGGTTCTCAAAATGAAAGAAGAATTAAATCTCTACAAAAAATCGTAGAAAAAATAAATGGTCTAGAAGCAGAAATCGAGAAATTATCAGACACAAAATTAAAATCAAAGACAAAAGAATTCCAAAAAAGAATAAAAAATGGCGAATCTTTAGATTCTATTTTACCAGAAGCATTTGCGGTTGTGAGAGAAGCTGGTAAAAGAGTTTTAAACATGAGAGCTTTTGATGTTCAACTAATAGGTGGGCTTACTCTTCACAATGGAGACATTGCTGAAATGAAAACAGGTGAAGGTAAAACATTAGTAGCCACTCTACCTGTATATCTAAATGCTCTATCAGGCAAAGGTGTTCATGTTGTTACTGTAAATGACTATTTGGCTCAAAGAGATGCTAACTGGATGGGTCAAGTATATGAATTCTTAGGATTAACTGTTGGAAAGATTTATCACGGACTTAATGACACAGAAAGAAAAGAAGCTTATGCCTGTGATATAACATATGGAACAAATAATGAATTTGGCTTCGACTACCTAAGAGACAATATGAAACTAAGAGAAGAAGACAGAGTACAAAGAGACTTTAACTTCGCTATAATTGATGAAGTTGACTCTATTTTAATTGACGAGGCTAGAACTCCATTAATTATATCTGGTCCAACAGAAGATTTCTCTGAGGAATATAAAAAAGTTAATAAAATAATACCTCTATTAGAAGATGATGATTTTGAAAAAGATGAAAAACAAAAAACAGTTGTTCTTACAGAGCAAGGTAATGATCATGTTGAAGAGTTACTAATAAAAAATAAAATGCTTAAAGGCGAAAGCTTATATGATATGCAAAATGTAAATTTAGTTCATCATATAAATCAAGCTTTAAAAGCTCATAAATTATTTGAAAAAGATAAAGACTATATAGTAAAAGACGATCAAGTGATTATCATTGATGAATTTACAGGAAGAATGATGCCTGGCAGAAGATACTCTGAAGGCTTGCACCAATCTTTAGAAGCAAAAGAAGATGTTAAAATACAGCAAGAAAACCAAACTCTTGCCTCTGTAACATTTCAAAACTTCTTCAGAATGTACCCTAAATTATCTGGAATGACAGGTACAGCTCTTACAGAAGAAGCAGAGTTCTCTGAAATTTATGATTTAAATGTTTTAGCAATACCAACAAATTTACCTATTGCTAGAATAGATCAAGATGATGAAATCTATAGAACAAGAAAAGAGAAATATAAAGCTATCGTTGATCAAATTCTACAATGCCACGATAGAAATCAACCTGTTCTTGTTGGAACAACTTCAATTGAAAACTCAGAAGATTTATCTAAACTACTAAAGAAACATAAAATAAAACATAACATTCTAAATGCTAAGTTCCATGAACAAGAAGCATATATAATTGCTCAAGCTGGTGTACCAGGAGCAATCACTATTGCTACAAATATGGCTGGTAGAGGTACAGATATTAAACTAGGTGGTAACCTTGAAATGAGACTTGAAAAAGAACTTAACGGTATCACAGATGAAAAGAAAATAAAAAAAATCACAGAAAAAATTGAAGCAGAAATTGAAAAAGCTAAAGAAGTAGCGATGGAAGCAGGAGGGTTATATGTTCTTGCAACAGAAAGACATGAATCCAGAAGAATTGACAATCAATTAAGAGGTAGAACAGGTCGTCAAGGTGATGCAGGTGAATCTAAATTTTTCCTATCTATTGAAGATGACCTAATGAGAATTTTTGGTTCTGAAAGAATGGATGCAGTACTTAAAACTCTTGGTCTGAAAGATGGTGAGGCCTTAGTTCATCCTTGGATTAACAAAGCTATAGAAAAAGCTCAGAAAAAAGTTGAAGCACAAAACTTTGAAATTCGTAAGAATCTACTTAAATATGATGATGTTATGAATGATCAAAGAAAAGTTATTTACGACCAAAGAAAAGAAATAATGGCTGCTAATGACCTTTCTGAAACAATTAAAGATTTCCGTCATGAAGTGATTGAAGACATTGTTTACAACCATGTACCAAAGGGGTCTTATAAAGAGCAATGGGATGTTGAAGGCATGGATATAGCTTGTAAAAAGTTCTTAAACATCGAATTTCCATTCTCAGATTGGATAAAAGAAGAAGGCTTAGGCGAAACAGAATTACTTGAAAGAATTATTAACCTTTCTAATAAATATATGGCAGAAAAAGTCTCTAAATATGGGCCTAAAGTAATTAGAAGTGTTGAAAAAGGTATTTTATTACAAGTTATGGATCACCTGTGGAAAGAACACCTTCTTTCTCTAGATCATTTAAGAACTGGCATCTCATTAAGAGCTTATGGACAAAAAGATCCTCTTAACGAATACAAAAGAGAAGCATTCAATCGTTTTGAAATGATGCTAGCATCATTAAAGGAAGGAGTTACTTCTATTCTTACTCATGTAGAGTTCCAAACTAATGAAAAAGCTATTGGAGCTTTAAGACCAGAGCAAGAAATGCACGAAACTCGCGTAGATCCAGCATTAGAAAAAACTGAAAATGAAGAAGTTAAGACAATTAAGAATGCTAAATTTAATAAAAGCAAACCAGAGACATGGTCTAAGTTACCAAGAAACTCTCTTTGTCCTTGTGGAAGTGGTAAAAAATATAAGCACTGCCACGGCAAAGTTAATTAATTAAAAAACCCGCGAAAGCGGGCTTTTTTTTACATTATAAAGTCATCTAATTATAAGAACTTCATTATAGCTTTAGCAGCTTCAATATCTGGATTAACTCTACCAACTTTTAATTTATTTTTCATCTTCTTAAAGTTATTTCTTTGTTTCAATATTTCTTTATCGTTATAAAGAAGTTTTTCCAGCTCTTCTCTAATCGCTTTTTCATTACATTTTCTTTGTAACAACTCTGGAACAATTTGCTTATTCATAATGATATTAGGCAAAGTAACCCACTTAGATTTAATCATTATCTTACCAATAAGTCCTGCAACCCTACCCATTTTATAAGCAGAAACAGTAGGTATCTCTTTTAGAGCAATTTCAAAAACAGCAGTTCCACTTGCAACCATCGCAATCTTACCATTTAGCTTTTTCTTTTTATCATCATCATGAATTAGAGTTACTTTAGCATTTATTTTTTGAGATAGTTTTTCTACTAACTCTGCAACATTTGGAGCGACAGGAATAGCAACAGATATTGTCTTATCTTTTTCATAAAGCTTATTAATAACTTTTGTAAACACAGGCAAAAGCTTAGATACTTCTTTTTTTCTTGAGCCAGGCAAACAAAGAATTTTATTTGTCTTTATTTCTTTTAACTCTTTAAACCTCATTGTTGCAGGATGCCCAACATAAAAAGTTTTTATATCTGGATAATATTTCTTCTCAAAAGGCCATAACAGCAAAACAGCATTTAAAAATTTAGATATTTTCTCTGCTCTTTTTTCTCTCCAAGCCCAAACACTAGGAGAAACATAATGAACCAATTTTATATACTTATTTTTAGCTCTAAGTTTTTTTAGAACTCTAAAAGAAAACTCTGGAGCATCTACTGTAACAACAACATCAGGATTAACTCTTAATATCTCTTCAACTGTTTCATTTATTCTCCTCAAAAAGTGTGGTATTTGAGGAACAATATCTAGCCCCATGACAGATAACTCATCCATAGAGAAAAAAGACTTTTCTAAGCCTTCCGCTTTCATTAAATCTCCACCTATGCCGAAGTATTGAACATCTGCTTTAGTGTTTATTCTTTTCATTAAACCAGAAGCTAATATATCTCCTGAATCCTCTCCTGCTATAATAAATATTTTTTTTGTCATTATCTTTCCTCTAAAATGCCTTTATGAAAATTTTAAGCTCATTAGCTTTTTTTATTAGTTCATCTTGATTTATAACCAAAACATTACCTGATTCAATTGCTATACCAGAAAACCCAGCCTCGTAAACTTGCTCTACGGTTTTAACACCTATAGTTGGCATATCAACCTTATCGCTTTGAGAAGATTTTTTCATCTTAACAAGAACTCCACCTTTTTCACTAAGCTTGTGTTTACCACATCTTTTTATAAGCTCTTCAGTTCCTTCAACAGCCTCTATTCCTACCACTACACCCTCATCAATAACTATTGATTGCCCCATGTCTAAATCTGCAGTTGCTTGTAAAACTTTTATACCTCTATCAATATTTAAAGAATCTTTTTTTGAAGGCTTAACCTTGCCCAAAACACCTTTGTTCATTGTTAGAGAAGGACAAATTTCATGAGCACCAACAACAGTTGCCCCGACTTTATCAATCTCTTTCATTATTAATCTAAGAAGAGCATCATCTCCTAGACCCTGCATTACTGCTTTAGCTAATATCTTATAAGATAAAGAGTCTAATCTTACATCAAATATAGATGGTCTTTTTAGACCCCCAGCTAAAACAACTTTATTAACTTTGCATTCTTTTAACTTACTTAGAATCTTTTTCATTTGTCCTGGGTAAAAAGAGTAATTCTCATAATCAGCATAATCATTTATATTTATAGCTCCCAATAAGGATATAACTATAAACTCTTTATTATCTTTTTTTAGTTTATTTATAATCTTCTTTGGCAATTCACCATTACCAGCTATAACTGCAATTTTATCTTTCTTCATAATTATTTCCTATTTTAAAGTTGGGGGATTTAATACTCCTCCTAACTATTATATAACATATTTATTATTAATAATATGTAACAACTTTGTCAAGTTATAATAAAAAACTGATTATATATATTTTAATGCTTAGGAGTGCAAAGAGATTGATGTCTCTCATCTGAATCAATAAAATCTAAAATCTCTGCCATAAATTGATTATCTTTATACTCTTGTCTAACTCTTTCTTTTCTTTCAGCAAAAGTTCCATCGCTTTCAAATAAATCTTTAAATGCTAACAACATCTCTTTAGTAACTTTCTTATCAATTCCACCTCTTGATAAACCAACTAAATTAAACCCTGCTAAGTTAGCTCTTTCTCCTTTTACTAAACCATAAGGGATAACATCTCCATCAACACCTGACATGCCTCCAACCATTACACCTTTACCAATTTTAGTAAATTGATGAACTGCTGACAAGCCTCCAATAATAGCTTTATCATCTACCTCAACATGTCCAGCAAGAGTTGCATTATTTGCTAAAATAACTCTATTTCCAACTTTACAATCATGAGCGATATGAGATCCAACCATAAACAAACAGTCATCACCAACTTGAGTTAAACCGCCACCTTGAACAGTTCCATTATGGATTGTTACATGTTCTCTGATTCTATTTCTTTCTCCGATGATAACTCTTGTGTCTTCACCTTTATATTTTAAATCTTGATTAACTTCTCCAATTGAAGCGAAAGGATATATAACAGTGTCTGCTCCAACTTTAGTATTTCCAACAACAGAAACATGAGACTTCAAACAAACTCTATCTCCAAGTTCAACATTAGAACCAACTATGCAGAAAGGTCCAATTTCAACATCTTTTCCTAATTTTGCTCCATCTTCAATAATTGCTGTCGAGTGTATCATGTGTAAATATCCTTATATCTTTAAATTAAACTAATTTTTATTTACTATATATACACTCTTTTGACAACTCTTATTATATTACATTTTGTAACTATTTCTTACAAGCCTCTAAAACAGCTTTAACTGTAATACCAAAATGCTCGTAAAGATCATCTATAGGAGCAGATTCTCCGAATGTTGACATTCCAACAAAAGAACCATTATCTCCTAGATATTTATCCCAACACTGTTGCACTCCAGCTTCAACCGCAATTATTTTTGTTCCTTTTTTACCAATAACACTTTCTTTATACTCTAAGTCTTGAGCATCAAAAATATCCATACAAGGAACAGAAACAACTCTTGCCTTTTTCCCTTTTAGTTTATTCTTAGCTTCAACTGCTATTTTTAATTCTGATCCTGAAGCCATAATAACCACATCAGGCTTGCCTTTGCAATCGTCTAATATATAAGCACCTTTAGCTGATAGATTTTCTTTTGCATCTTTTCTAAGAACAGGCAGTCCTTGTCTTGTTAAAGCCATTATTGAAGGAGTATTTTTACTCTTAACTGCAAGCTCTAAACATTCAGCCGCTTCTATAGAATCCGCAGGCCTGAAAACATTTAAATTTGGCATAGCTCTTAAACTTGCTACATGCTCAACAGGTTGATGAGTAGGACCATCTTCTCCTAAGCCAATTGAGTCATGAGTGAAGATATTTATGCCTCTTGTCCCCATTAAAGCAGATAATCTTATAGCACCTCTTGCATAATCTGAGAAACATAAGAATGTACCAACATAAGGTATTAAACCGCCATATAGAGAAATACCATTTTCAATAGCAACCATTGCAAATTCTCTAACACCATATCTAATATAATTACCAGAGAACTTCCCTGGCTCTATATCTTTTGATGCTGAGTTAAATGTATTATTTGAAGGAGACAAATCTGCAGAGCCTCCCATCATTTCTGGTAAAGCTAAAGATAATATTTCTAGAACTTCTCCTGATGCTTTTCTTGTAGCTTTAGATTTTTTTTCTTTTATTTCATTGTTTTTATAATCCATTAACATATCTTCAAAAGAGAAAGAAAGTTCACCTTTTACAAAAACTCTATTGAACACAGAATCCCTGTCTTCTTTCTTATATATTTCTTCCCATTTAACATAAGCCTCTTTATTTTTAGCGATGTCATCTTTCCAAGCTTGTTTGATTTCTGCAGGAACTTTAAATTTAGCATTTTCCCAACCAAGATTCTCTCTTGTCTTTGCCAAAGCTTCACTCCCTAACGGACTTCCATGCACAGAGGATGTTCCAGCTTTAGGAGATCCATATCCTATTTTTGTTTTACAAATTATAATAGATGGCTTCTTACTTTTCTGAGCCTTTATAATAGCTCTTGAAATTTCTTTTGTATTATGCCCATTTATTTTTTGAACATCAAACCCATATGCTAAGAACCTAGCTTTAACATTTTCTGTGAAAGAAAGTTTTGTAGATCCGTCAATTGTAATTGAGTTATCATCATAAAACATAATTAGTTTACTTAATTTTAAATGCCCTGCTAAAGAACAAGCTTCATGAGATACCCCCTCTTGTAAATCTCCATCTCCAAGAGTAACATAAGTATAGTTTGATATTAAATTCTTACCATATTCACTTCTTGATTTTTCTTCAGCAATAGCCATACCAACAGCCATAGCTATACCTTGACCCAAAGGCCCTGTTGTGCACTCTATACCTGCAGAGACATTAACTTCTGGATGCCCAGCACAAACACTTCCTTTTTGACGAAAATTTTTTAACTCTTTTAAGGTAATCTTTTTATACCCTGATAAATGTAGAGCAGAATATAAAAGAGATGATCCATGCCCTCCAGACATAACAAATCTATCACGACTAGGCCATTCTGGTTTTGCAGGATTAATTTTCAAATGTTTTAAGAATAGAGTGCCCACAACATCAGCAAGCCCTAATGCTATTCCTGGATGACCTGAATTAGCTTGCTCAACAGCATCAATCGCTAAAAATCTAAGTGCATTAATTTTTTGTTTATATAAATTCATATTTTACCTTTTCATAATTAAGTTAGTATCTATAAAAAACAATATGAAATATTTTACACTAAAATGCAAGTGTCTTAAGGCTTACATAGATTTTTTACTTGCAAAATTAAATAAAAAGTTATAAAGTATCAATGTTTAACAAATTTGAATAATAAATGGAGGCGGGTATTTCAAAGCAAAGAGAACCTATGGTTAGGGCAAACAACCAAATAAAAGTGGAAACTGTTAGAGTAATTGGATCTGACGGTGAGATGATTGGCGTACTATCAACAAGAGAGGCTATAAACATAGCTAAAAATGAGGGACTAGATTTAATAGAAATTTCTCCTCAAGCTAAACCTCCTGTTTGTAAAATTATGGATTACGGTAAGTTTAAATACGAACAATCTAAAAAACAAAACCAAGCTAAAAAGAATCAGGTTAAAATTGAAATAAAAGAAATTAAACTTAGACCAAATATAGAAATAAATGATTATAACACAAAGCTAAAACATATTAAGCAATTCATTGAAAAGGGTAATAAAGTTAAAGTTACAATTCGTTTCAGAGGTAGAGAAATGTCTCATAACGAATTAGGAATGAAGCTTCTTCAAAGAGTTATTGCAGATACTGCTGAACTAGCTAAAGTTGACAACAAACCTAAAATGGAAGGTCGTCAAATGGGAATGCTACTATCTCCAGAGAAAAAAGCTTAGAAAACCACCAATTAAAAAAATATGCTCTTTAAATAGAGCATATTTTTTTAGCTTAAATCTAAATTATTATTTTTATTCTTCATAAGCTTGGATACTAATTTAATACCTTTACAAGTACAGTTAACTAAAGGCCTTTTATTGTTTAATATATTAGTGAACATTAAACTTGATATACCTACACCAACACCTAATGCTGCTAAAGACACCTCATTTTCTAAAAGTTCTGGATGCTTATAACAACTATATAAAGCAGTTGATCCGAAAAAAGCCACACCAACCATGTTTGTAATTTCAGATATAACTCTTATAGAACGCTTATCTTTTGATTTCGCAAGATTATCTAGCTCAGAACTAATTTTATCTTTTTTACCAGAAATCAATAAACTTAACGAGCTCCCCAAACTCGAGCCGACCAATCCAGAACTAACCGATGCACCTATTAAAAGTGATGCAGCTATTCTAGCACTTACAGGAATATCATTCATTGTTGTTAAATTAGATGCAACTATTCCAGGCATAGCTCCTCCTAATAATGCACCAAAAAAATCACCTGTATCTTTTATGAAATTTTTTTCATCTTTCATCTTTCCCCCCGTTACAACAATCTCAAAAACAAGTAACTAACACAACAAAAAAACTATGTCAACAGTAAAAAGAGCAATAAAAGTACAAAAACACTTTTACTCAATGTTTTCAAGATTTTAAATATAAAAATAAATTTAATGTATTTGTAAATATATTGTAAATTTCTCATTTTAATAGACTTCAAAGAGAAATAACACAATAAAAAAACCGCCATAATTGGCGGCTTTTTTAAATGGTGCTCGGAGCTGGAATCGAACCAGCGACACAAGGATTTTCAATCCTTTGCTCTACCAACTGAGCTATCCGAGCTTCATTTGATAGAACACTTTTATATAACAAAAAAAAGTTTTTGTCCAGCATTTTTTTTATTTTCTTGAAATTTAGCTAAAAAAAGTCTATATATAAGTTATAAGAGCTCTAAACGAAAGGATTTCAAATATGTTAATAGATTTATCTCAAAATGCTTCAGAGGCTAAAAGAGCAAATACAAATGAAGTTATAAAATCAACAGTTCAGTCTGTATTCAACTACATGGGGATTGGTTTAATAATAACTGCAATCATATCATATGCTACAGCTCATTCTCCAATGATACTTAATGCGATATTCGGTAGCCCTCTAAAATGGCTTATTATGCTTGCTCCATTTGGATTTGTAGTTTATATGAATGCTAAATTCAAAACAGCTACAAAATCTCAATTAAAAAATGCATTTTGGACATTCTGTTTTGTAATGGGTCTATCATTATCATCAATATTCTTAGCATATACAGGAGTTGCAATATTTAGAGCATTTACTGTATCAGCTTGCATGTTCTTATCAATGAGTCTTTATGGCTACACAACCAAAAAAGATTTAACATCTATGGGAAGCTTTATGGTTATGGGATTATTCGGGTTAATTATATCAAGCCTAATAAACATATTCCTAAAATCAACAGCTATGGACTTTGTTATATCTGTAGTTGGAGTTGCTGTTTTCATGGGACTAACTGCTTGGGATGTTCAAAAACTAAAAAGAACTGCAATATTTTCATTAACAAACCCTCAAGAAACAGCTAAGCTTGGAATAATGCATGCATTATCTTTATACTTAGACTTTATAAATTTATTCTTATATATATTAAGATTTCAAAACAGATAGGAGAAATAATAATAAATGCCAGAAATGTTTTTAACAGGCCCTCAAGGTAGATTAGAGGTGAAATACCATCATAATCAAAAAGAAGATAGTCCAATTGCTCTAGTAATTGCACCTAGTCCTGAAAAAGGAGGGACTATGAATAACCGTGTAGTTTTCTCTATGTATAAAACACTGGCTCAGGCAGGTTTCTCTGTTTTAAGATTTAACTTTGCAGGTGTAGGTAAGAGTTTAGGAAGCTACTCTGACAGTGGTGAAAACGAAATTAACGATGCTATGGCATTGCTAAATTGGCTACAAGAAAACAACCCTCAAGCTAAAAGTGTTTGGGTTTGTGGATACTCTTTTGGCTCATGGGTTGGGCTACAATTAGTTATGAGAAGACCTGAGATAGAAAAATTTGTTTTAGTATCACCTCCAACAACTAAACATGACTTCAACTTCCTTGCTCCATATCCATGTAAGGGTAAAATAATTCAAGGTTCTGAGGACACTTTTGCTCCAGAGCACAAAACAGCAATACTTGCAAAAGAGCTGAACGAAGATAAGGGCATAGAATTAGAATACAGTGTTGTTGAAGGTGCAAATCATTACTTCTCTGGAGAAAATGAAGCTAAGCTTATAAAGTCTTTAAAAGACTATATTAATCAACACTTGTCTTTAGAAAATTAGCTCATGACAAAATTTAAAGATAATCATTTATATTATCTGCCGTTAGGTGGAGTAGGAATATTTGGAGCAAATTGCTATCTATATAGATATCAAAAAAAATGGATAATGATAGACTGCGGACTAGCTTTTAATAATGACAAAGTTAGATATCCTGGTGTAGATATAATGTTCCCAGACTTAAGCTTTGTAGAAGAAATAAGAGATGATTTGTTAGGAGTAATCTGTACTCATGGACATGAAGACCATATCGGAGCAATAGCAAATCTATATTCTCAATTAAATTGCCCTATATATGCAAGCGAATTTGCCAATAGAATATTGGAAAGAAAGTTTGCTAGAGAGAAAAAGAAAGCACCTATACTCAAAAGTGTAAAGCCTTATGAAAAAATCAAACTAGGTAAGTTTAATATAGAGTTTATGCCAGTGATTCACTCTGTGCCGGGAGCCTTCTCAATCAAGATACAAACAAAAGAAAAAACTTTAATTCATGCTGGAGATTGGAGATTAGACAACAATCCAATTCTCGAGTTCTCCGATGAGAAGCAATGGAAACAAGCAGGTAAAGATGAAGTCGATGTTTTTGTATGTGAATCTTCAAACTTTGGAGGGTTTTCAGAAGGGCAAGAATACCAACTTGTAAAATCTTTAGCAAAAATATTTAAATCATCTGAAGGTTGTGTTTTCACCTCAATATTCGCTTCAAATGTAGCTAGAATAAAAGTAGTTATACAAGCTGCAAAAAAAGCAGGGAGATGTGTAGGGTTAATCGGTTACAGTTTAAGGCAAAACTATAAAATAGCCGAAGATCTAGGCTTATTACATTATGATTTTCTAACAGAAGATGATATGGCAACAATACCAAAAGAAGAAATGGTTATAATTGCAACAGGATCTCAAGGGCAAAAAAACTCTGGACTTTACAGACTTGCAAATAATCAGATTAACTATATAGATATAGATTCAGATGATACTGTTATTTTATCATCAAGAGCTATACCTGGTAACGAAGATAATATTAGACATATATCTAATAAAATAAAAAGATTAGGAGCAGAGCTAATAACTTGTGATGATGATTTTGTTCATGTTTCTGGCCATAGCTCTCCCGATAACATTGCTCAAATGTATAAGTGGCTAAAGCCTAATACTCTTATTGCAATGCATGGAGAACAAGAACAAGTTGAAGCAAATATAAATCTTGCTAATAGCTTAAAAATACCAAACTCCTTAATTGTGAATAATGGTGAAATATACGATATATATGATAAAAAAGTAATAGAAACAATAGAAACAGGACTAGTATGCAAAAACCATGGTAAAATTGTTTCTATAAACGGATCATCTATTAAAGAGAAAAAAAGAATATCTTTCAATGGAGCTTGTATTGTTTCAATATGCTTAAAGGAAGAGGATAGCAGTTTACTAAAAACTCCTAAAGTTACTTTGCTTGGACTTGATGATCACAAAATAGCTTCTCAAAATACTATAGCAAATCACTTAGAAGAAGAATTAAAAAATCTTAGTTGTATAGACACTCCGCTAGTAAGAAGACTTACAAAGAAAAAGATTAAAGAGATGTTTCAAACTGAAAAACCTATAATTGAAATACATTTATTTTAAATCAGTTTAGATAAAAAATTAAGACCCCTTGTAATATTAATATATATAACAAGGGGTCTTAATTTAAAATAAATAATAAAATTTTATTATTTGTTTACTCTATCTTTGAAAGCTTTACCAGCTTTGAATTTTGGAAGAGTAGCAGCTGCAATTTGGATAGCTTCACCTGTTTTTGGGTTTCTACCTGTTGTAGCTTTTCTTTCTGAAGGTTGGAATGTTCCGAAACCAACTAGAGAAACTTTATCTCCAGCAGCAACTGTTTCGATAACAGCTTCTAATGTAGCTTCTAAAGCTCTTGTTGCATCCGCTTTTGTTAATTCTGCACCTTCTGCGATTGCTGTAACTAATTCTGTTTTGTTCATAATTAATACTCCGTTTTTTAATTTGTTTTATCAAATATCATATATATGATCTCTTAAACAAACCTTTGATTTTCAAGGTTCTTAAGTAAGTGAACCATAAATCAAAACAATAGTCAAGCAGATTTAACCAATTTTTATAAAAAAACCGTAAAAACACCTATTTTTGCCCATTTTTCCTTTGTTTTACAGGGTTTACAAGCTATTTTTTGAGAAAAACACCTGCAATTTTTCATAAAAAAAAGCAATAAAACATCATTTTACCAAATAAAAGTAATAAAAATTCAATTAATTTGACACAACATTAACATTATGATATATTGCAAACAGTTATTCATTAGAAAATTTAAAAACAGGAGAAAATATGGTAGATATTTTAAGACCATCAAAAATTGTTTTATATGACCAAGATGCAGTAAATTGCAAAAAGAAGGACATTTTAGATTTAATTTCTAAATATAGAGCAAAACTACACTATCCTGACTTTTACATTCCAGTCATAGAGAGGTGCTTCAAAAAAGATTTACCAATCATTATAGAAAAGCTCCCTAAGAACTCGAAAAAAGATTCTCGTGTTAAAAAAATTGTAAACTCTAGACTGAAGAAAAAAACAAAAGAATTAATTATATCTTAAAAAAAGAGGGATACCCCCTCTTTTTTTATTTTTCCAAAGCATTTTCCAAAACTTTTGATATGTGATCAACTGGTATAATTTCTAATCCTTTTTTGATGTTTTCAGGCACTTCTTTTAAATCCTTAACATTTCCTTTAGGAATAATAACAGTATTAATACCCACTTGTTTTGCAGCAAGCATTTTTTCTTTAAGCCCCCCTATAGGAAGAACTCTTCCTCTAAGAGTAATCTCTCCAGTCATTGCAACATCTCTTCTTACGGCTTTACCAGTTAAAGCAGAAACCAAAGAAGTTACCATTGTAACACCAGCAGAGGGACCATCTTTTGGAGTAGCTCCTTCAGGCACATGAACATGAATTGATTTTGTTTTTAAAACATCTTCTTTTATACCTAATTTTTTTACATTAGATTTAATATACATTTCTGCAGCTTTTACAGATTCTTTCATAACATCACCAAGCTGACCAGTCATAGATATTCCACCTTTACCAGGTATCAAAACAGCTTCAACTTGAAGAGTAACACCTCCAACAGAAGTCCAAGCAAGCCCGGTAGTAACTCCAACTATATTTTTCTTTTCTAGCTGACCAAAAGATAGTTTTCTAACACCAAGATACTCTTCAACTTTTTTCTTAGTTATTTTTATAGGAACTCTCTTTTCTCCTGTTAAAATTTGCTTTATAGCCTTTCTAGCAATTTTTGATATTTCTCTTTCAAGACCTCTAACCCCAGCCTCTCTAGTATAATATCTTATAATTTCTTGTATTGCAGAGCTATCTATAGAAAACTCTGTTTTCTTTAAACCTTTTTCTGACATCTGTTTCTTAATTAAATGTCTTTTTGCTATTTGTATTTTTTCATCTTCTGTGTAACCTGCGATTCTTATAATTTCCATTCTATCTAATAATGGAGCAGGCATATTTAAAGAGTTGGCTGTACAAACAAACATAACATCCGATAAGTCATAATCTATTTCAAGATAGTTATCTGAAAAAGTATCATTTTGCTCGCTATCTAAAACCTCTAACAAAGCGGAAGAAGGATCCCCTCTCCAATCAGATCCAAGCTTATCAACCTCATCAAATAGGAATAATGGATTTGAACTTTTTGCTTTCTTCATTGACTGAACTATCTTACCAGGCATAGCTCCAACATAAGTTCTTCTATGACCTCTTATTTCTGATTCATCTTTAACACCACCAAGAGACATTCTTACAAAATTCCTACCTGTAGTTTTTGCAATAGATTTACCCAAAGAGGTCTTACCAACACCTGGAGGACCTACTAAACATAAAATAGAGCCCTTTATTTTTGACACTCTTTGCTGGACAGCTAAATACTCAATAATTCTTTCTTTAACTTCTTTTAAACCATAATGCTCTTTATCAAGAAGCTTCATTGCAGCAATTAAATCTGAACTTATTTCTGTTTTCTCTCCCCAAGGGATTGAAGTTAACCAATCTAAATAATTTCTAATAATTCCCGCTTCTGGAGACATTGCATTTGTATTTTTATATTTCTTTAACTCATACAGAGCTTTATCTCTAGCTTCTTTTGTGAAGTTTATATTTTTAATCTTTTCTTCGAGTTCTTTAACCTCATCTACTCCGTTTTCATCAGCACCATCAAGCTCTTGACGAATGGCTTTCATTTGCTCATTTAAGAAGTATTCTTTCTGAGTTTTATCCATTTGGTCTTTAACTCTTTTCTTAATCTTATTCTCTAATTTTAGCAAGCTAATTTCATGTTCTATAGTTTCAAAAATCAATTCTAACCTCTTTCTAAGGCTAGATTCTTCTAAAATCTTTTGCTTTTCTTTATAACCAATAATTAAATGTGAAGAAATAATATCGCAAATATCATCTTCACTTTTCATATTAAGTATAGTAGCTAGAGCTTCCGTAGGTATTTTTTCGCTCATTTGAACATATTTTTCAAACTCAGATATAACAGAGTTCTTTAAAAGTTCGTGATCTGAATTGGATATACTTTTAAACTCTTTAGTGAAAGCCATTAGGTATTTCCTACCTTCAACTTCACCGTTTATTTTTACTCTTTCTGTTCCTTCAACAAGAATTTTAACAGTTCCATCTGGTAGTTTTAATAACTGCAGAACATTGGCCAAAATACCAACTTTGTATAAGTCTTTTGATTTAGGCTCGTTTTCTTTATCATTCTTTTGAGTTAACAGTATAATCTTACCATTGTGTTTAAGAGCTTCTTCTAATGCAAAAATAGATTTTTGTCTTCCTACAAACAGAGGAACCACCATTTTTGGAAAAATCACTAAATCTTTTAACGGTAAAACTGGATATGCTTCTATACTCATCTTCTTCCCTTTCATCTTATATATATAGTATAAGCATCGAAACTTTAAAAATCAATATGTAAATGATAAATAATCCAATTAGATTATATATTTAATAATTTTCTATACAGATTATTAACAAAACTTATAAAGTAGTATCATTATATTGATAAAAACACACTTTTATGATATAATATTCCAGAAAAAAAGGAGACCACAAATGAACTATAAATCTAAAGAACAAAAAAATGGGTATATAAAAAAAGAGAATGGAAACGATGTTGTATTAACATTAAATAAAGATGGAGATCCAAAAGCTCCTAAGGAGGTTTTCACTTTAAAAAAAATAGGCCAGAATTTCTAAAACATTGCACCTATCATTATGATGAAAATGGCAAATTAGAACTTTTTAAAGAAGTTACTAAAAATGAGCATTGGGAGAAAGAGGATACAGAAACTTATTATAAGGACATGAAAACCTTAGCACCACATATAACAACTGAAAAAATAAAAGATGGAAATGTTATTAATTCTTTAGAAATAGAACAGGATAGAGATTCTTTAAAAAAGAGAGAAACAAAAAAGCTTATTATAGACGATAAAATCAAAGATTTTTATGAAGGTAATTTTTGCCATTATGAAGACGGAACATTGAAGGTAGCGATTGAAGTTTATGAAAATAAATTGAGAACCATGAACTTAAAAGAATTTAATCCGAATGGAACTTTAAAAAACAAAAGTAGTATGATAACATATAATGGAGAAGTATTAGAGGCATCAAATACTAGAAACAATCGCACATCTATATTAAACAAAAGGGAAAGAATACAACCGAAAGATTTAGATTTTTCCTTATAATCATTATACTTCTTTCAAAAAGTAAATTCTTTATTGATTTATATTTAATTATAATGTATATTTCTCTAAACTCTTAGTGCTGATGTAGCTCAGGTGGTTAGAGTGCGCCCTTGGTAAGGGCGAGGTCGGGAGTTCAACTCTCCCCATCAGCACCATTTACACTAGGAAAATATATTTTATAGATTAACAACATGTAAATACTTTTTTTATTACATATCGTAAGAAACCGCATTATTATCTATAAAACCTAATAAAAATCAATAAAAATATTCTTTTATAATCAAATAGTTAAAACAATAACAGTGTTATTTTTAACACACATATCTAAAAAAACACTATTTATATTGACTAAGATTCTTAGAAGTGTCAATATATTTATTGAGGCGGATTGAAATACCAATCCAAGTTTAAAAAAGAAAAGGATTTTTATTATGAAAAAAACTGTATTACTAGCTAGTGCTGCTGTATTGCTTGCAGGAACTGCTCAAGCTGCAGACGGACTAAAACTAGGTCTAGAAGGTAATGCTTCTGTTTACGGTGTTTATGCAAACCAAGATGTAGACAAAGCAGAATTTGAAATTAAAAAAGAAATGACTGTTAATTTCACTGGTGAAACAATGTTAGATAACGGTATGAAGGTTGGAGTTGCTATTGAAACTAATGTTCAAGAAGATGATAACGACGGCGAAGAGGAAGCTTACATCTATGCAGAAGGCGGCTTCGGTAAAGTTATTGTTGGTAAAGAGTACAATGCTGCTTACTTAATGCAAGTTGCTGCTCCTGCAGTTGATGCTGAGTTAGACGGTATGGATCCAACATATGATGTTGTTACTAACGGAAGCAATAAAGTAGATACTACATCTTATGCAATGTTCGGCGATGGTTCTTCAGAAGATGCTGGAGAAGATAAAATCACATATATCTCTCCTGTATGGGATGGATTACAAGTTGGTGCTTCTTACTCTCTAGGTGCTGATGACGATGGTGATGACAACAGAGCTGAAATGAGTGATGAAAACAACGAAAAAATGTCTCTTGCTGCAAGATATGCGGTTGACGATGTTATGGGAGCTGACTGGGTATTTGGTGCAGGTTACAATAAAGATGTTGCAGCCGACTCTAAAGAATGGAATGTTGGTGTAAATGCAATGGTTGATGCTTGGGATTTAGGTGTTGCTTACTACACAGAAGAAGATGTTACAGATGAAGTTGAAGCAATTGCTGTTGGTGCAAACTACACAAACGGAGACTACACTTATGGTGCTTCTTACCTATACAAAGAAGTTGGGGATGAAGATGATCTAGAAAGATACATGGCTGGTGTTAATTATGAATATGGACCAGGTATGAAACTAAATGGATCAGTTGCTTATAATACTTATGATTCAGATGGTGGTAGAGATGAAAATGATGCTACTGTTGTTGCAATCGGTACTGTAATCAATTTCTAATCTAAATAAGATTTAGAAAAAAGAGAGCTTGATTTTTAAATCAAGCTCTCTTTTTATTAACTACTTTCTAAAAATAGAATTTAGGTGTTCTAAGGACTTTATAAGCTCATTTAACGGATGATTTTTTGTACTTTCATCAAATGCCATAACATCTTTAGGGAAACACTTACCACCATACCCTAAAGAACCATCTGGACCAGGAACCATTGTATGTGTTTCATTAATATATTTACTTAATAAAACCCCCTTCTTTACATTATCATAATCACACAAATTTTCTTTACAATAGTCATATATAGCATTAAAATATGTAACTTTTAGAGCTCCAAATACATTATGAGCATATTTAGCTATCTCTGCTTCTGATGAAGTCATCTCAATATAAGAGTGATTAATAAAAACATTTTTTAATAAATCTATATGATTTGTAAAAACCATAGGTTGTGTTTTAAAATCTTCAAATGCTGTTCTCTCTGTTAAAAACTCTGGCATAAAGTTAACAGATTTATTAAATTCTTCTGATAATTTTTTAGAAGTTCCTGGTTTTATTGTTGTTCTTATAAAAATAGGTCTATCAGGCACTGTTTTTAAAATACTTTTTAAAACACTTAAATTCTGTGTCCCATCTTTCTCTGAAGGAATGTGAATACTAATAAAGAATATATCTGCTTTTGTTAAATCATCATTAATTCCTTTCGGTGGATCAGATATAACCACATCATGATTTGTATTTTCCTTTAACCATTTATCAAAAGATTGACCTAAAATGCCATAACCTATTATACCTACTGTTAGTTTTTTCATTATTTTTCCTTTATTTATATTTTATATTCATCGTTTTCTTTAATTGGCTCTTTAAGTTTGCAACTACCACATTTTGAAGGGTCGCAATCTGGAGAATCAGAGTCTTGAACAACAACTTCTTCATCTCTAGCCTTATAACTTGTATGGAATAATTTATGAGATTTCCCTGTAGATGGAGACCCTTCTACAAAATCATTATAAATATCTACAACAGCTGGATTTTTATAAGATATTCTTGTTTCAGCACCAGCATCTAGCTTATAAAGACCTTCCATTCTAGCCTTTCTAATCTCATCATTTACAGGCACTGGTTGTCCACCACCGCCTAAGCAACCACCAGGGCAAGCCATTACTTCTATGAAATCAATATTTGAGAATCTTTCATCTCCTGATTTTAGCCCTTCAAGAATTTTTTTAGCATTTGCAATTCCATTAGCTACCATAACATTAACTTCAGCTCCTTTTACAAAATCAAAGTTATCAAAAGCATCTTTAACAAATTCAGGAACTTTTGAAACAACATTTTCAATTTTTATTTTTGCTGTTTTAATTCCGTCAAATCCTCTTACTGGTTTTATATCAGCATGAGTAAATAATTTTTCTAAACCTTCTTCTCCTGTAACTATTTCAATAACAGTTCTAAGAGCAGATTCCATAACACCACCTGTTGTAGCAAAAATAACACCAGAACCTGTTTCTTTACCAAAAATATCATCATATTCTGACTTAGGTTCTTTAGTTATATCCATAACACCAGCTTTTTTCATCATTTTTGCAACTTCTCTTGTTGTGATTGTTAAGTCCACATCTTGATAGCCAGAATCATTCATTTCCTCTCTTTGAGCTTCATATTTTTTAGCAGTACAAGGAGTCATTGAAACACTAACTATATCCTCTGGATTAATTCCATTTTTTTCTGCATAATAAGTTTTAATAGCAGCACCTTGTATTTGAATAGGACTCTTTGTTGTTGATAGGTTTGGAATAAACTCTGGGTAGAAGTTTTCAATATAAGAAACCCAACCAGGGCAACATGAAGTCATTTGAGGGAACACAACATCTTCCCCTTTAGATTTTTTCTCCAATCTTTGTAAGAATTCAACACCTTCCTCAACAATAGTCATATCAGCACCGAAAGTTGTATCGAAGACTTTATCAAAACCAATTTTTCTTAATGCTGTTACAATCTCTTTTGTTAGCACTGTTCCAGGAGCATAACCAAACTCTTCACCAATAGCGACTCTAACAGCAGGAGCTGTTTGAACCACAACATGTTTATTAGGGTTATCAATTGCATCCCAAACCGCATTTTCATGAGTATTAATAGATAGAGCTCCAACAGGGCAATGAGTTATACATTGACCACAGTCAATACATTTTGAGCTACCTAATGGCAAATCATTCATTGTTTGAACTTTTCTTTCAATACTTCTTCCATCCATATGAATAGCACCAATTTGCAACATATCTCCGCAAGCTCTAGTGCATCTACCACATTTTATACACTTATTCATATCTCTAATAACCGATTTTGAACTATTATCAATTTCAAAAACAGGCTGAGTAGCAGGGCGGAATGTGTATTTACCTGAACCATATAGCTCTGCTAGCTTTTGCAATTCGCACTCACCATTTTTCGGACAGTTATAACACTCTCCTATATGTTGAGAAATCATCATATCAACAATTACTTGTCTAGCTTTCCTAACTCTAGGAGAATTAGTCTTTACAGTTAATGGCTCTAAAATAGGAAAACAACAAGATGCTTGTATCTTATTTTTCCTACCACCTTGAGCTTCAACAACACACATTCTGCAAGATCCTGATATACATAAATCATCATGATAACATAATGTTGGAATATGTATACCTAACTTCCTAGCAGCTTGTAAAATTGTAGTTCCGTAAAGAACCTCTGTCTCAATACCATCTATTGATACTTTTATTTTTTCCTGATTAGATTGATTAACTTGTGTCTCTTGGCTTAAATTACACATATATTTTTCCTTTATAAATAAAATTCTATATATAATATATAGAACAAGCATATATAAAAGTCAATCTCATAAATATAGCGATAAGCCAACAAATAAGCATTTAATAAAATTTCAACTTTCAATAAAATATTAACACAGAATTAAGAAAAGAGAAAAACCCCTTGATTTTTGGTGTTTTATGTACTAACATTTATATATAAGAGAGGTGTTTTATGAAAAAATCTAACATAATTGAAAAAATGGCAGAAAAGAATCCACATTTATCAATTTCTGATTCAGAATTGATAGTTAATACTATATTATCAGAAATTATTAAAGCTCTTAAAAATAAAAAAAGAGTTGAACTTCGTGGTTTCGGCATTTTTTCTACTAGGTTGAGAAATGCTAGAAAATCTAGAAATCCTAAGACAGGAGAGGCTGTAATGGTGGAGGAAAAAACAGTCCCATTTTTCAAATCTGGTAAATTATTAAAAGAAAGAATAAATAAATAACTATGAGAATAATTTCCTCTATTTTTTCATTAATTCTCATATTTATTATAGCAATTTTTGCTATAAGCAACAGAACTGTTGTTGATGTTTCTATGTTTCCTTTAGAATCTGCATACAAAATGCCTTTATATATGGTTGTTTTAATCTCAACTTTGTTTGGTTTTTTATGGGGAATAATGATTATGTCATGGGGCTTGTTAAAAGCAACAATAAAACATAAACAACTAAGTTTTAAAATTAAAAGATCTATAGATTAATAATTTTTCAAAAAAAGCTTGACTATTTCGTATTAGCATAGTATATTCGCTAATACAAAATACTCGTGGCAGGGTAGCTCAGTTGGTTAGAGCAGAGGAATCATAATCCTTGTGTCGGGGGTTCAAATCCCTCCCTTGCTACCATTTTAAATTAAATCAATTTTATTTTTAAAAAATCTAGCGAAGTTTTAAACTGCTAGTTTTCTTTTTCTCTTTGCTAAAAATATTTCTGATTTATAAGTTATTAAAAGAAAAATACTCCGTTTTCAATAAATAACAAAAAAAGAGCAGTTTTTCAACTGCTCTTTTTTCTATTTAAAAAATCCTTTTATAAAATCTTTTGCTGTATCTTCTATATCTTTTAATGTTTCTTTACCTTTTGAAGCAAGAGCTCCTAGAGAATCTTTTGAAACAATGCTCAAAACATCATATAAAGCTGTTGAAGCTTTTAAAGGTTCCTTCTCTTCACCCAAATCTTTAATAGATATATCTGGTAAGTTAATATTAAAAGTATCTCCTACAGCCACTTTAGCATCCTGTACTAATAAACTTTTTATAATAACTTTCTTTTCAGCTGTAACCACTTCATCTTTTTTAGAAGTTTCCTTTGTTTCCTTAATTTCTTTTTTAGGCTCCATACCTTTTAATAAAGCATTAAGGTTTCTACCTTGTTTTTCAAGTGTTATTTTTGGAGACTGCATTAATATAGAATCTATAACTATAACTTCTTTAAAAACAGATTTTATATCTAAATCAACAAAAACATTATCCAATCTAAAGGCCTTGCTAGAGAATCCTTCTGGACTTGAGATTTCAAGATTTTGTAATGATATAGATCCATCTAAAATACTTAAATCAATTTTTTCTAGACTAACATCTGTTTTCATAGCTTTACTACCAAAATGTTCAATTCCCTTTGCAAGATATCTAGGAAATAATGGTGAGAACAAAAAGCCAATAACCAACAACAGTAATAAGACTAATAGTAGCACTAAATATTTAATTTTTTTCATAATAAACTCCCTTCTTTTAAACAAGATAAAGATTAACATAAAAAAATATAAAAGTCAGCAAATTATTTTTTTAAAGAGACTTTCTTTGTTGCCTTAACTCTGCCGTACATAGCAAATAATGCACCCGCAGAACCTATAGAGGTGATAATTATTTCTGTAATTTGAGTCTTATCTTCTACAGATATTTCATACCCAAACAAATTTGATAATATTAAAGCAAATAAAGCTACAAAAGCTCCAATCATAGTTTTTGATTTTAAAAAGTTTTTTTCTTCCATTTTTTCCTCCTATATAAAAAATAAGCCCTCGAATTAATCGAGAGCTTTTATCTTTAAACTCAAATGAAAACAACTGTTTTCAACCAATCTTATATAGGATTAAATTCCTTTTGTCAAGTTTTTTTATATTAACACTTTAACTTAATTAAGATAAGGATATACTTTTTATCCAAGATTACGAGTAATTATTTCTATATCTTCTTTAATACTTGCATTCTCAACTTTAAGATTATTAATAGTTTTTATTGCATGCATAACTGTTGTATGATCTCTACCACCAAATTTTCTACCGATTTCTGGCAAAGAATAAGAGGTCATTTGTTTAGATAAATACATCGCAACTTGTCTAGGTCTAGCCACATTTCTACTTCTTCTATCAGATTGCATCTCTGAATTTTTAATATTATAATGGTTTGAAACAGCTTTTTGAATTTCTTCAACCGTAACTTTCTGACTATTTGACCTTAATATATCACTTAAAAGCTCTTTAGAACTTGCTATAGTAACTGGACGACCAACTAGTTCACTATGTGCTACAACTCTATTTAGAGCTCCTTCTAACTCTCTAACATTTGAAGTAATGTTATCAGCTAAGAAATCTAGGACATCATCAGGAACAGGAATACTAAAACCTTCTAATTTTGATTGTAAAATACCTAATCTTAACTCATAAGTTGTAGGATGAATGTCTGCAACTAATCCCCATCCAAGTCTAGTTTTTAATCTTAACTCCATACCTTCCAAATCTGAAGGACTTTTATCCGCAGATATTATTATCTGTTTATTTTGATCTACCAACGAGTTAAATGTATGAAAAAATTCTTCTTGAGTAGAATCTTTTCCACAAATAAATTGAATATCATCAATCATTAAAACATCTACAGATCTGAAATTATTTTTAAAATCCATAGCATTATTGCCTCTAAGAGCATTAATAAACTGATACATAAAATTCTCAGCGGACATATATGCAATTTTTTTCTTAGGGAATTTTTCTTTAATCTCCCAAGCGATAGCATTCATTAAATGAGTTTTTCCAAGACCAACTCCTCCATATAAAAACAGAGGATTAAAATCAACTTTATCAGAATTTGCGATTCTTTTTGCTGCAGAATAAGCAAATTCATTTGTCTTACCTACAACAAAATTTTCGAATTTTAAACTTTCATCCAAAGATATATCAAATTTTATTGTTTCTTTTTCTTCTACAACTTCTTCCTTCGATTCTGTATTATCTGCTGATTTAAAATCATCCATAACCATAAAATCGATATTTACTACAGAATCGTCAATATCCTTCCAGCTAGAAACAATATTATCTATATAGTTACTAACAATCCATGTTTTCATAAAATTTGTCGGAACAGCCATTAATATAGTATCTTGAACTTGTTGGCACACATTTATTGGTTCAATCCATCTTGAGTACAAAGTATCGCCTAAGTCTCTTTTTAAGATATTTTTTGCTTCATTCCATTTATTATCAAGTGACATTTTTAGCGATTCCCTTCTTTTTACACTCTTTAATAGTAATCTATATATTATAAATAAAAAAAAATCAATGTTTTTTTCTGTGTATAACTTTGTGAATAAAATTTTACTTAATTAGTAAAAACTAAGGAAAAGTGGAAAAAACCACTCTTACAAACAAAAAATTATTTTTTTATAAACAAGTGAATAAAAGAATTAACAAAGAGGTATAAAAGATAACTTTTTATAAAAAAACCTTATAATCTAATATATATTTGATATAAACACATGTTTATTATATTGTGGATAAACTGTTCATAAAAAATAATCACCATAATTAACAGTACAAACTAAATAAACAAAAAATATAAAATATATTTATATTAATTGTATGGATTGTTAGTTAATAATTTTTTTAATAAAATTTTTCCTTGAATATAATATTTAAATGATTTATAAATTTTTTTATGAGAGAAATTGCCTTAGATACAGAAACCACAGGATTTGATCCTTTTACAGGAGATAAAATAGTTGAAATAGGTTGCGTAGAGTTAATAAACCATGTGCCTACAGAAAATGTATGTCATTTATATATAAATCCAGAAAGAGAAGTTCCTGAAGAAACTATTAGAATCCATGGATTAACAAATGAGTTCTTAGCAGATAAGCCTATATTCTCACAAGTATCTAAAGAGTTTATTGAATTTATAGGTGATTCTCCACTAGTTATTCATAATGCTGAGTTTGATATGAAATTCTTAAATTATGAGTTAGAAAATATTGGCTATAAAAAGTTAGAAAATAAAATTGTAGATACTCTTTTAATTGCTAGACAAAAGTTTCCAGGGTCCCCTGCAAATCTTGATGCTCTTTGTAGAAGATTTGGTATAGATAATTCGAATCGTGTTCTTCATGGAGCTCTTTTAGATGCTAGGTTATTATCAGAAGTTTATTTGGAGCTTTGTGGTGGTAAGCAACCTGAGTTTTTAAAAGAATCGGAAAATAATAATAAGAAAACTTTTTTAACAAGTAGTGTAAAAAGAGATTTTAAAGAGCCTAGAAGATTCGAAATAAGTAGTGAAGAGTTAGAGGCTCATAAGAAAATGTTAGAAAAAATAAAAGATTCTATTTGGGACTAATTTTTTAACTTGATTATTTTTTGCAAAGAGAATAATATCTATAAAATAATATCCAGGAGTTAATCATGTTTAAAAATAAAAAAATATTAATAGGCTCTGATCATGCAGGTTTTGATTTAAAAAAAGAGTTGATAAAATTTCTAGAAGAAAATAAATACGAAGTTCATGATTGCGGAACTTATAAATCGGGAGAATCTGTTGATTACCCCGACTATGCAAATAAATTATGTAGTTTAATTAAGTTAAACAAGGCTCCAAAAGGTATTTTAATTTGTGGAACTGGAATAGGAATGTCTATAGCTGCAAATAGACATAAAATTATCAGAGCAGCTCTTTGTTTAGATTCTGAAATGGCAAAGTTATCAAGAGAACATAATGATGCAAATGTTTTAGTTCTTGGAGCTAGAATTACAAGCTCAGAAGATGCAATTAATATAATGCAGACATTTCTAAATACGAATTTTGCAAAAGGAAGACATCAAAAAAGAATAGATAAAATATAAAGGAGAAATAGTTAATGAGATTTTTTACAAGAGGTTTAAAATTAGCTGATAAAGCTGTATATAAAAATATTAAAAAAGAGTTCAAAAGGCAAAGAGATGGAATCGAATTAATAGCTTCTGAGAACTTAGTATCGAAAGCTGTTATGGAGGCTCAAGGATCTATTTTAACTAATAAGTATGCAGAAGGCTATCCTGGTAAAAGATATTACGGTGGTTGTGAGTTCGTTGATAATATTGAGCAATTAGCTATAGATAGAGTTTGTGAATTGTTTGGATGTAAATATGCTAATGTTCAGCCTAATTCTGGTTCTCAAGCAAATCAAGCCGTTTTTTTAGCTCTTTTAAATCCAGGAGATAAAATTTTAGGAATGTCTCTTGATAATGGTGGACATTTAACTCATGGCTGTCCTGTTAATATGTCTGGGAAATGGTTTAAACCTGTATCTTATGGTGTAAATGATGATGGTTTCTTGAATTATGAAGAAGTTGAAAAGCTTGCTAAAAAACACAAACCAAAATTAATTATTGCAGGAGCCTCTGCTTACTCTAGACAAATTGATTTTAAAAAGTTTAGAGAAATAGCAGATAGTGTTGGTGCTTATTTAATGGTTGATATGGCTCATTATGCAGGGCTTATAGCTGCAAATATTTATGATTCTCCTATGAAGTATGCAGATGTTGTTACATCAACTACTCATAAGACTCTAAGAGGTCCTAGAGGTGGCTTAATTTTATGGAATAATAAAGACTTAACTAAGAAAATAAATTCTGCAATATTTCCTGGACTGCAAGGCGGTCCTTTAGAGCATGTTATAGCTGGTAAGGCGGTTTGTTTTGGCGAAGCTTTAAAAACAAGCTTTAAAAAATATCAGAAACAAGTTTTAAAAAATTCAAAGATGTTAGCTAAAACTTTACAAGAAAATGGAGTTAATGTTGTATCAGAGGGTACAGATTCTCATATTGTTCTTGTTGATTTAAGAAGTGTAAAACTAACTGGTAAAAAAGCAGAGAAAGCTCTTGAAGAAGCAGGACTAACTTGTAATAAAAACACTATTCCAAATGATCCTGAATCTCCATTTGTAACATCTGGTATAAGACTTGGAACTCCTGCTGGAACAACTAGAGGATTTAAAGAAAAAGAATTTAAAAAAATTGCCGTTATGATTTCTAATGTTCTAAAAGCTGTTGGAACATCTAAAGAAAAGAAAGTTATAAAAACAACTAGATCAAAAGTTATCAATATGTGTGATAACTTCCCAATATATTAGTATTTATTTTAAGGCAGAATTAATTTGAGATTTTATATCTTTATAAATTAAGCTGCCTTTAAATGGTTTCCCATTTATATAAATAGTTGGAGTACCTCTAACTACTTTTTTTTGCTTATATTCATCAATTCTTTTTAGAAACTCTACAAATGATTTCTTATCTTTTTGACATTCATATATTCTTTCTCTTGATATATATGGTGAAAGAACTTCTGATATAGTATTAAACCTATCATCAGCATAAGTCCAATCTTCTTGATGCTCAAACATAGCACTCATAGCATTGTAATGGTCTCTAGCATCAGGTATGCAAGATAGAATAGCTTCCACACCTATAGAGGCATAATCTAAAGGATAAGGAACATACTCTAGTGATGCTTTATTATCTACTATAAAGTCTCTCTCTATTTGAGGAGCTATTTCTGTGTGAAATTTTTTACAAGGATAGCAAGCCATAGAATAATATACTTTGATTTTTACAGGAGCATTTTTTTCTCCAATCATTATATTATTATTTATTGCAAAAGAATTTTTACATAGTATAATTAAAGCTAGTGTTAATATTATTTTTTTTATCATTTTAATTTTCCTCTTTGTGCCATTGATTTTCCTAATCTCTCTAAAGCTATTTTTAAATCATCATTCTCTATATTGCAAACTTTTTCTTCAATCTTATTTTTTAATTCACTTGGTATAATAATAGGTTTTTGATTTGTTTTTAAACTTTTGTCCTTAAAAACAAACTCTATTTTTTTAAAGCTTTTATAACCATAGAAAATATTTATTTTTTCAATAAGCATTGGAGAAATATATTTTGCTTCTAAAGAAAAATTTCTATCAGACATAACAACTAATGATGAAGTTTTTGATATTACTTTTATAGGTTTTAATATTTTAGAGTATTCTTTACCTACAATTTTATCCCAATTCTTGATTAAATTTAGAAATTGATAATCATTGTTCTTTGAGTTTTTTTTGTAAATTCTTGATAAAGACTCCGATAAAGGGAGTAATTTATAATATCTTTTATCTTTTTTCATAATGTTTTTTCTTGTTTATTTGTGTTATGTGTATTATATAATAAATTAAATATTAATCAAATAAAAATGGAGAACATATGAAAAAAACTTTTTTGATAATAGTTTTATTATTATTAACACTTACATCGAGTTTTGCTCAAGAAGAAACTAATGATAAGGTATATCAACCAAAAATAGGTAATATAATTGATACTTTTGTTAAGTTTTCAGACTCTTATCTTTTGGATGATAGATCTTTTTTAGATGATTATATAGCTATAAAATCTTGTGAAGAGAATAAATTACTATTTAGCAATGAAATTGAAAGAGAAAAATATAGAAATAAGTTAAAAGAGTCTTTATTAAAAAATAAAAAGACAAACCCACATATTTATAGATTTGTTAAATCCTTGTATATAGAAAAATATGATTTTGATAAGCAGAGAATAATATTGAACAAGAGAAGTTTCTTTAATAATATATCAAATATAAAACTACCTTTGAGTAAATCTGAGAACAAATGTGCATATCATAATATATCTTTGTTGAAAAAAACTTTTTTTGTTGATTTGGATGCTTTTATTAATTTAAAATATTTAGATCTACCTTTAGAAAAAGCAGAGACTGTTATTCCAAATTTAGCTATACATAATAAGAAGAGAATATTTTTTATTGTTGTAACATTAGATTTTAATGACTTAATATTTTCAACAAATAAGCAGGTTTTATTTGGATCAGATGTTTTAGATATTAGTTTCTCCTCTGATGTTAGAGGTGAAAATATATTTGCTAAATATGATTTCAATGATCATAGAAGAAAAACAGAAGAAGATTATTTAGAAGGACTTAATTTTAAGCTTGATTCAGGAAAATCAACTTACTAGTATTTGTCCATAATATTGCAGTTTTAATATTTTTATTTGGGTATACTTTTGAAAGTATGCCCTTATATATTTCTAATTGCTTTTTATAAGAATTAGGGGTATCTTCTGCTGTTTCTGCTGGGGGTCTGTTTGATTTATAATCAACTATTATAATTTCATCTTCTTTTATGCAAAGTCTATCAATTACACCTGAGTATTTTTCACCATTTATTTCTCCAACTATAGGAACTTCGGCAAAAGAATTTTCTGAAAATAAGTAGGAATAATTATTAAATATGCTCATAATCTCTATTTTTATTTGTAATATTTGCTCTTGCGATAAACCGTGTTTAGAGTTCTTCAAGAAATCACTACAAGCTAATTCTTTGTTGCTAGTGTTTGGAAGTATCTCTAAAAGCTTATGAATTATTAACCCTCGCTTAAAGAATATAGAATCGTTATTTTTAAATGGAGAAACACTTATATTCTCTTCAAGCAACGAAGGTGTTTTAGGAGTTTCTTCCATACCTTCATTTTCTATTTCTTTAAATATAAAGTCTTTATTTTTAATTTCAGGAGCCATTATTTTTTTGTCTTTAAGTTTGCTTTTAGATTTATTTAAATCATAAGTTGTATTTCCATAGCAATAACCACCTTCTATAGAATTACCTATAGATTTTATCGAATCGTATAGTTTATATCTCCAAGATTCAGCAATATGCTTTTCACCGTAAGAGCTGATGTATAATCTGTCCTCAGCTCTTGTTAGAGCTACATATAATAACCTTTTATGCTCTTCTATTTTTAGTTTTCTAGCCTCATTATAAGCATCTTCAGATATATCTGACATCATTTCTTTTTTTGGAAGCCATATAGGAAAATTTCGATTCCAAAAGACTCTTTCTTTTCCCATGAATGTAGAGCTTTTAGTTGTGTCTGGTAAAAATACAATAGGAGATTCAAGTCCCTTTGATCCATGTATAGTCATAACTTTTACTTTTGTTGATTTTTCAAATTCTCTTTTTATTTCTATAGAGCTATTTATAAGCTCATGTAAGAAATTCTGCATAGAAATAATATTTAGTTTTTCAAAGTTTATGCTAAATATTAACAGCTCATCAATTGTTTCTTTTACATGTTCCCCAATGTGTTTTATGAAAGCTCTTTTTCCTGAAATGTCATCATTGGGACAAGGAGATATTAAAATATAGTTTATAAAGTCATATGGTCTAATAAAATCAACTTTTTTTAATAAATTTGTTAAATAATTAACTATGTTTTTATGTTTTGAGCTTTTAAGTAGTCTGCTCCATAATGTTTCTTTGTTTCTATTGTATGCTAACTCAAATAAGTCTTCTTCACTAATGTTTATAAGAGGTGTTTTTAGTAGCTCAGCTAAACTTAAATCATCACTTGGTAGTAAAAGAAATTTTATTAGGCTAACAAAATCATCAACTAATAACTCTTTTTGTAAATAGAATTTATCAGCACCCTCAACTGGTATTGATTTAGCTTTTAACTCTCTATAAAGCAGGTTTAAAAAATTAGTTTTTCTAGAACTTAACAATATCATAATATCAGCTGGAGATATAGGCTTATTTGTTGCTGGTAAAATATCTTTGCTATCCAATAGCTCTCTTATTTTGGAAACCATTTTTTTAACTGATATTTCAAAAGCTTTTAAATTATTATCTTTATCATTTTCTATATGATCCCAAACCTCTATATATCCCGGAGAGTTTTCTTTAAAAGCTGTATGTTCAATTGTTTCTTTTGCAATACCCTCTTCATTGTTTTTAAATACTTCATCGACAAATTTTAAAACTCCAGGTAAAGATCTAAATGATACAGACATAGGAACTTCTTCAAAAGAGTTTCCAGCATGTTTAATTTTTTTCTTGAAGAAAGTCTTTTTCTCTTGGAATAATTTTAAATCAGCTCCTTGGAAAGAGTAAATTGATTGCTTTTCATCTCCAACCACAAATAAAGTTTTTTGTATAATTTCTTCAGTTGAGCTACCTACGAAAAATTCATCAGTAAGTCTATCAATTATCTCCCATAAATCAGGAGATGTATCTTGTGCTTCATCCACTAGTATATGGCTGATTCCTCCATCAAGTTTAAACATGACCCAAGGATTTATATCTGATTTTTTTAACAGGCTAAGAGCTTTAAAAATTAGATCATCGAAGTCTAAAACTGATAGAGATTCTTTCTGTTCGCTATAAGTATTAACTATTTCTAAAGATAGGTGTAAGAATGATTTGTTTAATTTATAGAGTTTTAAGTTTTTTATCTTTTCTATTGTATCTATACATCTATTTGCTTCATATGAGAAAATATCACTTTGCTCTGCTTTTTCAAAAATCTTTATGTGATTCCCATTAGGTTTAAGAGTACTGTTTGATATAAATATATTTTTGTATTTATCGAATCTTATTTCTACAGGAACAGAGTTATCTTTATATAATTCAAACAAATTTAAACAGGATATAGCTCTTTTTCCCCCGGCTTCTTTCAAAACAGATTCTATTAAATCATTGTTACTAAATTGTTTTAAAAATTCTGCACAAATTTTTTCTTCTGAAGTGCTTTTATATACTTGCCAAAAGTTAGAAAGCTCAGAAAATATATCCTCTCTATATTTCTTAAGAACTTCAAATAGTTTGTTTTTATTTGAAGTAATATTTTTAGTCAGACTCTCAAAATCTTTTTCAGATATAACAGATAGTATTCTTTTTATATCTTCTTGAATGTCCTTATTTTTTATTGCTTTTGATATAGAGTTTTGAAGTATAAGGTCTGAGTTTACTTCATCAATAACTTCAAAGTGAGGAGAGACTTCAGACTCTAAAGGAAACCTTTTTAGTATTTTTTGACAGAAAGAGTGAAGGTTTTGAATATTTAAAGGTGAATCCAAAATTATTGCAAAAAGCTCTCTTGCTTTTGACATTATTTCATCAGAGATTGTTTGATTTATTGGTAGCTTTATTAATTCTTTTCTAAGGTCTTCATCTGGCATTATGGACCACTCTTGTAGAGTATTATTTATTCTACTTGCCATTTCAGAAGCAGCAGCTTTTGTAAAAGTTAAACAAACTATCTTATGAGGAGAAACTCCGGTTAATAATAATCTTAGAACTCTATCTCTTAAGACTTTAGTTTTACCTGACCCTGCTGATGCAGAAACCCAAACTGATGACATTGGATTAGATGCTTGTGCTTGAGAGTCGTTAGCAATTTTTTGTATGTCTTTAATACTCGTCATCTAATTCCCTCCATAACTTTAATCTAGCTAAATGCTCATATTTATTGTATTTAAGATGTTTGTTATCATGAGGCTCTGCAACAAAAGGTTCTTTCCCATATTTGAACTTAGCAATTAACTCTTTTAACTTGTCTAGGGTCTGCTGTAAATACTCTTCATCAATATCTTTTTTTCTAAACTCTTTTTTTTCATCTTTTATTGACCAAATTAAAATTTTATCTACATTGTCTTTTGTTTTTGCAATGTTGAAGCCATTATTGTTTGCAATTAATGCTTCAATTGATAATTGCATATAGTCGAGATTCTCTATTTCTTTTGCATAAGGTAGTGTTCCTGTTTTATAGTCTATGATATTCACTCCATTCATACCAATATCAATTCTATCTGCTTTAGCAATTATATTAGCTCCATCTATAACAATGTTGCCTTTTGTCTCTGTAGCTATATTTTGATACCCTTCTTGTCTTCTTTTTACCTCTTCTTTAATAAAGGAGGTAATTGCTTTTTCAAATTTAGGCCACCAAAAAGAATGGTATTTGCTATCTCCAAGCTTTTCCTTAAATATAGCTTTGCTAATTTCTATCAACTCTTCTTTAGGATTATCAGGCAAATCTTTAGGATATTTTTTTATAAACTCTTCTAAGCATTTGTGTATTATATTACCTTTAGTTGCTGCAGATAATTCCTCTTCAAGTTCGTCTAATTTATAAAGCTTTAAAATTGTTTTTGCATAAAAAGCATAAGGATCTTTGGTTAGCATGTCTATAGATGTAACAGAGATATCTCCTTTTAATCTAGCTTCTTCTTTTGGGCAGGGGCAAGGTTTTACAGGTTCAATTAGATCTACTTTAGTTAACTCTTTTTCAAACTTAACCCAGTTTTTATCTATAGGGATATTTAAGCCCTTAGAGTTAAGAACTCCTTCTATTCTATTTAAGAACCTAGATTTAATGTTTATAGATGTATTAGACTTTTTTGCTCTGGTTAAATAAACTTTGTCAAAGTTAAAGGCATTACAAAAATCAAAAGCAGAAGTTCCAATATTTTTATCTGGAGAACTCATGCCAAAATCTTTTTTCATTGGTCTGGACATCCAGCCATCTATATCTGGCTCTGGAGGCCATATGTTTTCGTTCAGCCCACCTAAAACTGTAACATCAGTTGTCATTAATCTTGATTCTGTTAAACCTAATATTGATAATCTTGGGTGGAATCCATATTTTTTTCTCACCTGTTGATTCGACATCAATAATGTGAATACTTCAGCATACTCTTCAAGAGTTATTTTTTCATTGGTAGAGTTCTCAAAAACTTCGTGAATATAGTTTGCTAATTCTTCAGAAAAGTCTCCTTTCCAAATTATTTCATCTCCTGACATTTCATCTGATGCTGCTAATTTTTCTGCAAATAAAACATGAGCTTTAATTAATTCTTTGAACGAGTGTTCTTTTTTATCTTTTAGTATTCCTGCTGAATTTAAAATATACTCTGGCAAGGTAAATTTTTTCTCTGTTCTAAAGAGTACTTCTGCTTCTTTAATAGATGACTTAAAAAGAGACTTGCTTTGACCACAGCTTGCAAAAGGGTGTTTCATACAAGCTAAATATGATAGAATAGAAAAGTTATCACACACCATGTTTAAGACTAGTTTCAACCAGTTAGCTATTGGTGTATATTGAAGAGGTTGACCAGATGAATCATTAGCCATTATACCCCATCGCTCTAGCTTACTTGTTACACATCTAGCTAAGTTCCTATCAGGAGTTATTAAAGAAACTTTTTGTTCCTTTTTTTCTAATTCATATCTTAATATTAGGGAGATAATCTCTGCTTCGTCTTGTTCATTTTCACATTCTGCATAAAATAAATTATCTAAAGATTTTTCTAGAGAATGGTTATCTCTCCATTTTGTTATTTTGTTTGCAGGTAGCATAGATAGACTAGTTAGCTTTTGTCTTTTGCTTAATTTAGATGTTAAATCCTTAACTTCATTCTTATCAATATTTAAAAAATTAATTATTTCGTGATTACCAAAATTATAATTAATTTCATTTATATTGCTGAAGTCTAAACTCCTATCTAATCCTTGAAGTATTATTGTGCCATTTTTTAAACTATAAACTGTTTTTATAAGTTTAAGCATGGATGGGATTGTGCTAGAAAATCCTGCAATAATTATGTTTTTATCTGTATTCTCTTGTTTCCATATATTAGATTGTTTCTCCAATATTAAGTTTCTCTGTTTTGCTTTTGATATTAAGTTTTCTTTTTCTAGGTAAGCTTCCCAAAAGTTATAAACATTTCTTATAAAATCTAATGTTAATTGCCAGTGTTTAGAAAAGTCCTCTGGGACAATGGAATCTAAATTATCAATTGATAAGTTCTCTGTTTCTATTTTATCCATCAAAGATCCTAGCTCATAAGCCAGCTTTATTGATTGAGATTTATTTAGTTCAAAACTTGAATCTTCTAAAATAAAGTTAGATAAAACAAAACATCTTTTTATATCAGATATAGACAGAGGAATATCTGTATTTGTCAATATTGAAATACTCTCTTCATCAAACATGTTCAAAGATATTATTTGAGGAAGAATCATGTTGGTAGTTTTTGCAGAAAAAGCACTTCTTAAGTTTCTTACAGATCTTGATGTTGGTAATATAACAAGATATTTAGATAGTTCTATAACATCACCGTTTGTCTTCTCTAACAATTCATCTGCTAGAAAATCACAAAAGTCAATTCCAAAAGGTATGTTATAAATCGATCCCATTTAAACGCTCTTCCATTTCTCCATGTCCTTTAATCAAGGCTATTCTATTACTTGAGTTTTCTTCAAAAGAAATCTCTATTTCTAGCCTATCTTTTGGAGTTAAGTGTTCTAGCTTTTGAGGCCATTCAACAAGAACTACTCCATCGTAACAAGCATCTTCCCAACCTAAATCATAAACCTCTTCAGGGTGTTTGATTCTGTATAAATCAAAATGCCAAAGAGTAAAATCTGGTAAATCGTAAAATTGCACAAGTGTAAATGTAGGAGAAGGAACTTCTTGATTATCATTATTGCTAAGGTTTCTAATTAGTGCTCTTGAGAAAAATGTTTTTCCTGCTCCTAAATCTCCGTTTAGAACAACTATATCTTTTTTCTTTAAAAGAGGGCCTATTTTTTTAGCTAGGTTTATTGTGTCTTTCTCACTTTTTATTATTATTTTTTTTGTAAACATAAATCTCCTTATAGGCTGAAAGTTTTTAAACAAGAATTTGTGTCATTAAAACCTTTTTTTTCAAATTTAGTTTCAATGAAAGCTAGCATTCCTTTGTAAAAATAAACTTTAGCTGAACATGTATTGTTTTTGTATTCCCAAAGAGAAATATCGCCACTGTTTTTCTTTTTGTTTGCGGGTATCAATATTTGCTCTATTTCATAATCTCTTAAACCTTTTATAGATTCATAAGTTATATTCTTCCTATACTCGGTTGCTGTTTTTAACACTTTTTTGAGTTTCTTTTTGTTTATAGAGTTATAACCTTTTATAGGATTCTTTGCTTGAGTTTTTTCAAGTTTTGTAAATACATCATTGCTAACAACACCTCTCAAGTCTGCAAGCATCTTATCTGTTGTTGAGGTGCTTCTTTTTTTAGGTGATTTAAATCTAGAGTATTTCTTTCTAGGGACATATTTTTTTTTAGTCTGTTTTACTACTTTTTTTATTGGATCATTATTTTTAATTGCAGTAGTTTTATGCTTTACATTTCCTGTAGAGCATGAAGCTAAAAATATAGCTACAGTAAGCAATAAAAATATTTTTTTACAATTCCTAAACATGAAGAGTATTTTATATTTTTTTAATTGTAAAATCAAGAAAAAAGCAACGGTTAAATTGTTAAAGATAGTCTATGTTTTTTTCTTGCAAAAAAGCTAAATTTAATTTATGTTTATTTTTATGACAGAAGAAAATAATAATGAAAAACAGTATAAAGTTTTAGCAATAAAGTATAGGCCTCAGAACTTTGATGATTTAATCGGTCAAGAGGCTCTAGTTAGAACTCTAAAGAATGAGATTGAAAGTGATAGAATACATCACTCTTTTATGCTTACAGGTATTAGAGGTATTGGTAAGACAACTTCTGCAAGAATTATCGCAAAAGCATTAAATTGTATTGGTCCAGATGGTAAGGGCAGAGAAACTCCTAATCCATGTGGGGTTTGTGAGCACTGTAAAGCAATATCTCAAGATAGACACATGGATGTTATTGAAATGGATGCTGCATCAAGAACAGGTGTTGATGATGTTAGAGAACTAATAGATTCTGTAAAATATGCTCCAGTTTCTGCTAGATATAAAGTTTATATTATTGATGAAGTTCATATGCTGTCTAAGAATGCTTTCAATGCTTTATTGAAAACATTAGAAGAGCCTCCTGCTCATATTAAGTTCATATTTGCTACTACAGAAATAAGAAAAGTTCCTGTAACTGTTTTGTCAAGATGTCAACGATTCGATTTATCGAGAGTTTCGATAAGTGATTTGAATGCTCTGTATAAAAAAATAGCTGGGTTAGAAAATGCTGAGTTTGAAGATGAAGCAATATCTCTAATCTCAAAAGGAGCTGACGGTTCCGTTAGAGATGGGCTAAGTTTATTGGATCAGGCAATATCTCTTTCAAGTGGTAAAATAACGGCTGATCAAATTCATAATATGTTAGGTTTTTCTGACTTTTCAAGAATAATTGATTTATATGATTATACAATGAAAGGAAAATCTATAGAAGCTTTAAGTTTATTAGAAGACTTATATAACAAAGGTGTTGCTCCTAATATAATTCTACAAGATTTAATAGAGTTTAATCATTTTATAAGTAAATTGAAAACATCTACAGATATATTAAATAACTCAATATTTTCTGAAGATGAAAAACAAAAGGGCTTAGAGTTATCAAAAAGTATTTCAATGAATACTCTTATGAGAACATGGCAAATTTTATTAAAGGGAGTTGAAGAACTTAACTACTCTCCTAATCAGAATTACTCTATGGATATGTTGATTATAAAGCTTCTTTATATGAACGATATGCCTTCTCCAACTGACATAATGAAAAGTGTTGAGGGCTTAAAAAAAAAGCCTAATTTAATACCTGAACCTGTTTCAAAATCTAATTCGATAGACACTAAAATAGAGGTTATTCCCTCTAAAGTAGAGGATAGCAAACCAAATCCGCAAAGCTTTCTTGAGGTTATAGAGCTATTTAAAGCAAGTAAAGAGCTAATTATAACGGGACAATTGCAGAGCTCTGCTCATTTAGTTAGTTTTGAGGTTGGAAGAATTAAGATAAATTTATCTCATAATTTAGACTCTGAATTTACAAGAAAAGTATCAAATAAGCTTTCTGCTATTACAGGTAGAGATTGGATTGTTGAAATATCTGATGAAAAAGGTGAAGACTCTATATTCGAGCAACAAAAAAAAGCTTATGAAAAAGAAAAAATAGAGGTAAAACAAGATGATAATATCTCTGAAATATTAAAATTCTTTCCAGATGCAGAAATTAAAAAAATTAGAACAATGAACTAAATTTTCTTGCATAAAGAATAAATTAATCTTAGTATCATATATATGATTATTATGTATTATTTTTTAGCAATTATTTTAATTTTAGGGCTTTGTTATTATATAGCTCGAAACTTTTATGAACTAGCTAATTTTATCAATTATACAGAGAAGCTAACAAAGCAAGAAAAGAAAGGTATGAGCTTTCTTAAAAGCAAAAAATGCCTTTACTCTTTTTTGTTAATTAATGCTGTTATTTTGGGGGTTAATTTTTTTGTTTTTACAGGTATTCAATACTTTATATTATATTCTCTTGTAACTACTTTTTTAGTTTCATGTTTTTATATGGATTTTTCAGTAAAGCTATTGCCTGATGTGTTTACAATATCAATACTGTGGTTGGCTTTAATAGGATCTGCTTTAAATTTAACAAACATGCAAGCATCTGAGTCAATTATTGCTGCATCTGTATTGTATTTAGTTTTCTTTGGAGTCTCTACAGTCGGAGAAGCTATAGCTAAAAAACAGGCTCTTGGTGGAGGGGATATTAAAATAATGGCAGCTTTTGGAGCTTTGTTTGGTATGCAAAATAGTTTATTAATACTTATATTGTCCTGTGTTATAATGATAGCTTTTGTGGCTTTAATAAAGATTTTTAAAGTTGATTATGATAAAGAGCTTCCTTTTGGGATAGCTTTAACAACTTCTGCTTTAATAAGTTTATTTTCTTCAAATCTATTTTTCATGGGATTGTGGATATGAATGTTAAAAATGTAAAAATAGATAAAACAATACCGTTGAAAGAATTGGAGTACAGTATTCCAACTGAGAAGAAAAGGCATGCTGTTAGATATGAATACGAACACTCATTTAGAAAAGATTTTCTAGAGTTTATTGCTAATAATGAAAGAGATAATTTAAAGCAAGCAGGCTTGTGGGATAGTTTGATAGATAGAACTTTAGCTAAAGGAAAAACTCCTCCTGGTTGGGGTGTTCATCATAAGATTCCAATACATGGTGGTGGGCAAAATAATATAGAAAACTTAATTTTTATAAGGTTTGCAGAACATTTTCAGATACACAGATATATAGATTGTTTTATTGAAGATATGTCTGAGGGAGATAGTAGGTTTATAACTATGCCTTATCCAGAAGGTAATGTTTATATCCCAACAGAAAAAAATTCTGATGTTAAGCCTAAAAGTCACGAAGAGACAGATGAAGAAAGAAAGGCTAGGATTGAGCGAAACCGAAGAGAGAAGAAAAAAGAATATCGTTCAAAAACAAAATAGTTTTAACTCTTTTTATTGGATAAGTTAAAAGACAGCTTTTAGCTGGTCTTTTAATGTTTTAATATTATTAAAATAAAATATAGTCTATTTTTTATCTACATAAGGATTTTTAGATGTTCTTACCATTATTCTAATAGGAACACCTTTAATTCCGAACTCTTCTCTTAAGCCATTAAGCAGATATCTTTTATAAGAATCTGGTAAATCTTTTGGCTTTGAAACAAACAGAGCAAATGTTGGAGGATTTGTTTTTGTTTGAGTCATGTATCTAATTTTTTGTTCTCTTTTATTTGAAGTAAGTGGTGGCAAATGTTGACAAACAGCATAGTCTAACCATCTGTTTAGCTCACCTGTTGTTACTCTACTGTGCCATATATCATAAATATCTAAAACTTCATCTAGCAATTTATTTACATTCTTTTTATGTAAAGCTGACATGGTTACTACAGGAACACCTTTTATTTGAGATAGAGATAAATCTAGTTTGTCTTTAATTCTTGTTAGAGCAGCTTCTTTATTTTTAGCTGAATCCCATTTGTTAACAGCTAGAATAAGAGCTCTACCTTCTTCAATAACATGCTTTGCAATTAATAAATCTTGTTTGTCTAGAATAGCATTTGCATCAACCATTAATACAACAATTTGAGCAAGTCTAATAGCTCTAGTTGAGCTTGAAACAGAAGCTTTCTCTAGATGGTCTTTAATTCTAGATTTTTTTCTCATTCCTGCTGTATCAACAAGTCTTAATTTTCTTCCTTCGTGTTCCCATTCAACTGCAATAGAGTCTCTAGTAATACCTGCTTCAGGGCCTGTAAGAACTCTATCTTCTCCAATAATTGTGTTGATTAGTGTTGATTTACCCACATTTGGTCTTCCTACAATTGCTAATTTAATAGGGTTTTGCGGATCGTCTTCATCAAATTCATAGTTTTCATAATCATCATATATCGGTTTTATGGCCTTATATAAATCATCCATACCAATTCCATGTTCTGCAGCTACTTTTACAGGTTCACCCATTCCTAGTTCATAAGCTTCAACTAAGTTATCTAAAGCTGTTCTGCTTTCACATTTGTTTGCTACAAGTATAACTGGTATTTTTTCTTTTCTTATAATGTTTGCAAATTTTTTATCTATAGGAGTAATTCCTTGTCTAGCATCAAAAAGCAATATTGCTAAATCTACATTTTTGATTACACTCTCGGTTTGAGCTCTCATTTTTCCAGGAACACTATCATCAAACATGTTCTCCCAACCAGCTGTATCGATTATGTTAAATTCCATATCTCTTAATCTAGCTTCTGATTCTTTCCAGTCTCTAGTAACACCAGCATAGTCGTTAACAATAGCTAGTTTTTTCCCTACTAGTCTATTAAAAAGAGTTGATTTACCAACATTTGGTCTTCCTACAATTGCAATATTAAACATTATATTTTTTTTTCCTATAGTTAAAAAAGAGTCGAATAGAATAACCCAGAAAGTATATGCTACGGCTGCTTTCTTTCGAACCTGACCGAGTTCACAAATATTTCTGCCTACCTATTCGACGAATTATCTTATATCATAAAGTTAAAAAAAAGTCAAAATTTACTTTTTTCTATGCCATGTTCTGTTTAAATTTTTGTGAACTTTATTTCTGAAAGCCTCTTCAATATCTACTTTATGTTGATTTGCTATAGACATTAAAAATATCATGCAATCTGCTATTTCTTCACCAATATGCTCTTTGGAAGTTTCTCCACGAGAAGCATCATCAACAGCAGAGCCTTTCATGCTTCTTCTCACTGCACCTGCTAGCTCTCCAACTTCTTCCATTAAATGAAAGCACTCTTTGATTTGATCTGACCAGTTAAAACCTAGATATTCTTTTTGTTTTATAACCATTTCTTGAAAGTCTTTCATGGTTGGGTTTTCAATGTCAAATCTTGGTTTTTCCATAGTTATTCTCCTTTTGTTTTTAATATGCTAACACAAATAAAAACAAGTTGCAAAATGTTTTTTTATATGTTTATATTAATAAAAACAGGAGATAAATTATGTCAGATAAATATATAAGACCAACTTGGGATGAGTACTTTTTTGAGGTTGTAGAAGCTGTTTCAAAGAGAGGCTCTTGTGATAGAGGAAGAACAGGATGTGTTATTGTAAAAGATAAGCAGATTCTTTCTACAGGCTATGTTGGAGCCCCATCTGGATTGCCAGATTGTTCAGAAGCTGGGCACTTATTAAAAAAAGTTACACATGAAGATGGAAAGACAACACAGCATTGTATGAGAACAGTTCATGCAGAGCAAAATGCTATTTGTCAGGCTGCTAAAAAGGGTATTGCTCTTGAAGGTTCTACAATGTATTGTAAGTTAGCTCCATGTAGAGCTTGTGCAATGATGATTATACAGGTTGGTATAAAGAAGGTTTATGCTGCAAAAGCTTATCATGCTGGCAGTGAGGCAATTGAAATGCTTAAAAGTGCCGGTGTTGAGTTTAAAGTTTTAGATGATACTGTGCAAAAATATGATAATCAATAAAGAATAGATTTAATATTTATATAATATAAAAAAACCTCACTTTTCAGTGAGGTTTTTTATTATTCTTTGAAATCATTATTCAGATGCTCTTCTTTTTCTTTCAAGCTTTCTGATTCTACGAATCGCTTCGTCTTTAGCTTCAGCTTTTTTCACAGAAGGTTTTGTATAATGTCTTCTTTTTTTCATTTCGTTGAAGATTCCTTCACGACTAAGTTTTTTCTTCAAAGATCTTAATGCTTGTTCAACATTGTTTTCTCTAACATTAACTTGTACCATACTTTTCACCTCCTTCATAGATAAAATAAAAAAGCCTTTACGGCTTTTGTAAAACTTTTAAAATGGAGCGGAAGAAGGGATTTGAACCCTCGACCCTAACCTTGGCAAGGTTATGCTCTACCCCTGAGCTACTTCCGCATCGCCGTTAAGTGTTTTCATTTTATATCTCAATTTGAAAAAAAATGCAAGAGTTTTTTTAATTATCTTTAATTTTTTGCACTTCAGCTACAGCAAGAGCATCAGCTCTTTCGTTCTCAGGATGACCTGCATGACCCTTGACCCAATGCCAACTGACTTTATGAATTTTAACCTGGTCATCTAGTTCTTGCCATAATTCTTTGTTTTTTACAGGTTTCTTGTTAGCGGTCTTCCAATCGTTTTTCTTCCAGTTAAATATCCATTGAGTAATACCATTTTTAACATAAGAACTATCTGTAGTTATATCTACTTCACAAGGCTTCTTTAAAGCTTTTAGCGATTCGATTGTTGCTTTAAGCTCCATTTGATTGTTTGTAGTTTCTTTTTGTCCACCAGACATTTCTTTTTCTTTAGAGCCGTATCTAAGAATAGCTCCCCAACCTCCTGGGCCAGGATTCCCAGAGCAGGCACCATCTGTAAAAATTTCAACTTTTTTCACTTTAGATACTTTCCTTTAATATATTTAATCCAAATGCAATTGCTTTTTCAGGTATTTCATGAAATGCAAAATCTGAAACGAGCTCTTTATATTCTATATTATGTTTTACTAAGCTGTCAATGTTTTGTTTATGCCAGTTAAATGATACAACATCATCTAGCTTACCATGCGACAATCCTACAATCTTAGGTTTTGATTTTATTTTACTTATTTCGTTATCAAATAAGATTCCTGAATATGCTAAAACAGCTTTTACTGGGGTCTCTCTGTTAATAGCAGTGTAAACGGACATGGTTGCACCTTGAGAAAATCCTACTAGATATAAATTTTCCGCCGGTATTTGCTTTTCTTTCATAATACTGTCAATAAATTGATTTAATTCTGAAATTGATTCTGATACTTCTTTTTTCAGTCTTTTCATGTCTAATTTAGAACTATCACAGTTATTTATGCCTTCCATATCACAGTTATATAATTGGAACCACTGGTATCCATTTGGAACAAACTCACAATCTTGACAAGCATTTGGAGAGACAAAAATTGCATTTGGTAATGCTGTTGAGAATATATCTCCCAAAGCTATTAAATCATCTTTATTTGAGCCAAGACCATGTAAAAAAACTACTAAGCTTTCAGGTTTCCCTTTTGGTTCTATTATTGAATATTTATTTATCATATTAGTGTACCGTAGCGATATTTATGTTATGTATAGAGGCTAAGTGTCTAGCTTCAAATTCATCTGATACAGTAGCTAGCTCTGTGCCATCTGCCGCATACATAATTATAAGATTTTCATTACCTTCTTGAACTTCTCTAACATAAGCTAGTTTGTTTACTCCAACAAACATTAGCTCTCCTTGTGTTAATTTTTTTTCTAAATTTTCCATACTATTCATATAGTGGTAATACGATTTTTTTTCAAGTTAATTCTTTAAAATATAAGCTTTATCGCCAACTTTTATATCAAACTTATTAGCGAATCCAGATTTTGTCTCAATTACATATAAAGATTTTTCTTTTGATCTTATGTGTTTTAAAGACAGAGGGGTATTATTTTTTTCTATTTGAGAAATTATACCATCTTTATTTATAAAGAATATGTCCAGAGGAATATATGTGTTTTTCATCCACATAGATATATATTTTTCTTTATCATATTTAAATACCATTCCATATTTCTCAGGAATATTCTTTAAGAACATTAAGCCATATTTCTTTTGTTCATCTGTTCTTGCTATTTCTGCTTTTATGGTTATGTTTTTGTTAAAGTTTATAAAGCCTGTATCAAATTTAGGTCTTCTGTTTGAGCAACAAGCTAAACACACGAGCATTATAAATATAATCTTTAATAATTTCATATTTTCCACCTTTGTTTTATTTGTAGCAAAAAAAAATAATAAAAGCTATAAATAAAAAAACAACCGAAAAAAATATTCGGTTGTTTTTTTAAACTATAGATAACTAATTAAGCCGTATAAGCTAATTTTTTAGCTGCTGGCTTGTTCTGAGCTTTAAGTTCAGGAGCCTTTTTCATTTTTCCTTTAGCTTCTTGTAAATCTTTTTTGAAGCTTTCTTTAGCTTTATTGATTAATTCGTTCATTTTTTCTTTATCATAAGAATATTCTTCTTTTGCATTTTTAATTCTATATTGATAAACACTTTTAGCATATTGATAATCTTTCTTGAAATCTTTTGCAGAATATTTGTTTACTTGATTGTTTTTATTGTAGTGGCCAGTGCTGTTGTCTAATTCTACATTCAAGCTTTTTTGTACAACGGCTTTGTTAGTACCCATGTCTCCTAGAATTAAGTTATCAATTGCATAATTAGCTATGTTTCCACACTTTGAAACTAGTAAAGATGTTCCAAGTAATATCCCTGCTACAATTGGTAATGCTTTTTTAAAATCGCTATTATTTTTTCTCATGGTTATCTCCTTGTTTTATATAAGTAATAATATCACAAAATATGCCAAAAATCAATAAAAATGTTATAAAATATTAAAGTAATAAGTTTATTTGCATGGAGAGAAACTTTTTCTGTGTTTTGAAGTGATACCGTGTTCTTTTATTGCTTTTAAATGAGCTTTAGTTCCATATCCTGCATTATTTTCCCACATGTAATAAGGGTGCTTTGATGCTAGCTCTGTCATTACTCTATCTCGTTCTACTTTTGCAATAATTGATGCTGCTGCAATAGAGCATGAAAGAGAATCGCCTTTTATTACTGTCTCGACTGTAAATTCGGGCAAATTTGGAGACTTATTTCCATCTATAAGACAAACATCAGGCTTTTTGTTTAACCCTTTTATAGCTCTTTCCATAGCTAATAGTGCTGCATTTAGAATGTTTGTCGAATCGATTTCTTCTACTGTTGACTTTTCAATACTAAATATAGCATGTTTCTTTATCTCTTGAGAAAGAGTTTCTCTTTTTTTAGCACTTAACTTTTTACTATCTTTTAATTGTTTGAGTATATCGTCTGGAAAGCTATTTGGTATTATTACAGCAGCTGCATATACATCTCCTGCTAAACAACCTCTTCCTACTTCATCTACTCCACAAACCACTTGCTCAGAGTATTTATTTTCTATAGATAAATCTGGCATTATTCCTCCTCTAAAGCTTTTTTTGCAATATCATAACTGAAACCAGCTCGAGCCATTGAAGCTAGTTCTTTTTCTTTTGTTTTTTCGTTAATCTCTTTCGTTCTAAATCTTCCGATTCGTTTTTTCTTAGCATATTTTATAGCTGTTTCAAGCTCTCCTTCATCTGAATCGTATAAATCTTTATCTGCTTTTTGTATAGATTTATTAATCATTTCCTCGCTTAAACCTTTTTGTCGAAGCTTATATGCAATTTTTCTTTTTGAATTTCCTGAATACCTTAAGCTTCTAGCTTTCATGTTTGTGTACATTTCATCGTTTAAATATCCGATTCGTTGTAATTTATCTATTAGCTCATTTAACCATTCTTTTTTTTCCTCAATATTATCATCTTCATAGAACTTACAAGATCTTATAATTTTAGTCATTATGACTCTTCTAAGGTTTTCTGAAGAGCTGGAGAACCGTTCTAGATAATATAGAGCATAGTTCTCTAGGTATCTTGGAGTTATTTTTTTAGGTTTTTTATTTCTGGTTTTATTCATAACACAGGATTATATAGCAAGAGTTTTTTATTTCAATAAAAATATTTGAATTTAAAGAGTATATATGTTATATTTAGTAGTGTAACAACTTATTTTTTAAGGAAAATAATATGAAATCTAGAGCTGGTCTTGACAATCAAATTATTAAAGCTGTTGAATATAGCGAAGATGGATATCGTCATGAGATATATAATCAAATTGTTGATAAAAATGGAAGAGAAATTAGTCCATTATATGAAGCTGTAACGGTTGATCATGAGAACAATTGCTATGAAGTTCAAGATGATGGACATAAATTTCGTATTGGTTCAGATATGCAGCTTATTAGTGAGTTTAAGAATAGACCATCTATAAAATGTTCTCGTGTTTCAGATAATAAGAGTTTATCAGAGTCTCTTGAAACAGAAGATGGTTCTTTATGGAAATATGCTAAAGAGCACTCTAAACCTATAGTTTCAAAGAAGAAGATTGAGCCTGTAAAAATTAAAGTTAAAAAAGTTGCAAATCCAAAGCTTAGAAGAAAAAAGGATATAAGAGTTATTCCAGGAATTGGCTCTATAAATCTTTTTAGATAAAATTTATTGAAAAGTTCTTGTTATTAGTATATAAATATACTTATGAGTAAAAGAATTTTAGAAGAGTTAGATAAATTAGAACAAGAATTAGAAGCTGTTGAAAAGTTTCTAATAAGTAAAAAGCATAACTATAATAGCTATAAGAGTGATTTGCTAGATAAGTGTGATGCTTTAGAAAAAGATTTGCAAACCGAAAGAACTAAGAATAAAAAAATATCAGATATTATTTATAAAAATATAAACAAACTAAACTCTATTATAGAAAAAGAGGAGAAGAGGAATGCCTAATATAAATGTAAGTATCAATGGTAGGTCTTTCTCTGTTTCTTGCCAGCCAGGAGAAGAATCTCGAGTGCAAGACTTGGCTAATTATGTTGATGAAAAAACCAGAATTGTTACTAGAGCTGGTACAGGTATATCAGAAGCTCAAGTTTTAATGCTTTCTTGTTTGCTTTTAGCAGATGAGGTTAAAAGTGGAAAGACAAATTCTTTAAATGAAGACGAAATTATGGCTAGAATTGAAAAGATAAGTGTTAAAGTCAAAGCATTGTCCAATAAATAGATTTTTATTTATTTTAATAAAAAAGAGACTAAATTTTTTACTGTTATGTAAATTTTAGTCTCTTTTTTTATGTTTAAACTCTATTTGATGTATCCAATTACATTGATTTCTAACAAAGGGTTACCATCGTTATCTAAATTTATAAATTCATCAACATTAACAATTATATTTTGATTTATAGGAACAGGAATTATACTTTGGGATGTTTTGTTATTATCATAGGAATGAAATATATTATAAGTAACTCCATCAACTATTATATCAGCTGATTGGTTAATATCAGATTTTGTTTCTAATATTAAGTGTTTTATATTATTAGAATCTAAACCTTTATCTGTTAATTTTTCATTATATCTTGCACTAGAGAATTCATAAATTCTTGGACATAATTTTCTATCTCTACATGGGGAATTACAGCTATATTTATGAGTATTAAAGCTCCATATTCCTCCACAGGTATAAATCCAAGGAGGATTTAAAGGACCGTTATCTATAGCATATTGTCTACATGTTGCTGCAGATGTTCTTTCGGTAAATATCATATCACTAAGAAGAGGTACAGGACCGCTTAAAAAATACATTGATTTTTTCCAGTCAATTTTTCTCCAATCACCTACGAAAGGAGTATCAATATTTCCATCATTATCGCTATCTGGATTGTATTTATAGTTTTCATTTTCATAACATCTTAAAAGCTCTCCAGTTGCGGAGTCAACAGCAATTACATTCTGAGTCTTTTTTAAATCACAGCTTGTTCCTTCAGCTGCTGAGAAATTAGTTTTAAACCCACCTTTTGATTTAAATACAGGAACTTCATCTTCTCCAGCAGAGTTTTGTTTATTACTACTAAATGTTAAAGAAGGTGCTCCTATTTTAGACAAAACATTATCACCATTATTATCTGTTATTATATTTCCATCGCTATCTAATTGTAAAGAAGATAACCCTTCATTATATGTTAGGTGGCTTCCTTGTAGAGCATTTGGCTCTGCATTTATATCTGTATCTGGAACAGCATTAAAGAATATAGATGAGGCATCAGTAAGAGAGTTATCTATATTTAAATCTGTTTCCATAGTGTTTTCATTTCTATTATCTAGATTTTCATTTTGTGATAAGTATTTAGTTGCAGCATCGCTCTCTGTTATGTTGCTGATTATAGCTATAGCAGGAGATCTATCTACAGGTATTTTTGCTAAAATATCATTAATTCTTGTTGTTATAGAGGTGTTTGCTATTGGCAAATCATCTTCTATTTTCCAAATACCATAAGGATTGCTGATGCAGAAGTTCGTTGATGCTGTGCAAGGGTTTACAAGAGATGAAGGAGAATAAACTATACCTCCTTGAGCATCTTTTATAATTCTGCTTAAATTTTTAGAGTCTAACCAAGTTATATAGCTCTTATCATTTATAGCATATATAATAATTTGCAAGCTTTTCTCTTCTGGTAAATTTACTGGGTTTAAAGTGTTGTAAGGTATTCTCACTACCGCTTCATAATCACTTGAGTAAGGAGACTTGCCTGTATAAGAAAGTAGATCTGAAGACTCTTGAGTATAAACATTGTCTAAATCTAGAGTTATAACTCCTCCGTTTGCTAGAGCATCATTATACATTTTAGTAAATCTAGATGATACATAGTCAGTTGAGTCATCAATAGTTCTTTCCATTTGATGAGCTGTTGTTTGTAGCTTTAATTCTTTAGCTTTTTCATTTATGTATTTTATTAAAATTAAAATAACTATTCCTAATAAACCTAAGACTAGAACTAATTCTAATAATGTTATACCTTTTTGCTTATTTCTTTTTAGCATAATTTTCTCCCTACTCTAAATAACCTAAATATCTTACAACTGTATAATCGTCTGGTAAATTACTTAAATCTTTATATAATACAACAATATACTCTTTTGATGTATCGCTATTTCTTAATAGAACAACAACTGATGATGCAGAGTCTGGTATGTTACCTATTGAGGACTCTTGTATATATGCAGTCTTTGAAATTTCTTCCCAATTGCTATTTGCACAGTGCAAGAAATTATTATTCTTATTAAGAGCAAGTATTCCAGAATCTTCACAAGATGGGTAATTTCCAGATGAGTCTTTCTCTATTACTAAACCAGTTGAAAGCCCCCCGTCAGAAACTAGAGTTGGCTGACCAATTGTTGGATTGCTTTTATCTTGTAGAGTTAGTGTTGGATGATTATATCCAATTATTTCATCTGTATTTCCGTCGCCATCAATGTCATTCTCATCTTTTATATCTTGCCCAGGAGTATAAATTAGCTGTGTTCCATCAGAGAACTTTCCATCTGCTCCAATGTTAGCATTAAAGAATATACTAACATCTTTTTCCTCAGAGTTTACATCAAAGTTTGTTAAATTAAGGTTTGTGTTTAAACTATTATTATTTAGATTGCTACCTATTTTTTTTCTGTAAACAAAAGCACTTCCGTTTCCGTTATCAATAATAGATCTTAAGAATACAGAGCTTTCCCCTTCAACAGGCAGGAATCCTGTGAAAGCAGTTGTGAAGTCAGCAGTTGGTTGATATGACCATAATGCTAAAATTCCTTGAATGCATGAAGTTACATTACCTGAAGAATCTTTACATGGATTTGTAGGAGCTGTATTTGTGAAATAAATTCCTCCAGAACCACTAGGAGCCATTGAGGCAATTCTTACATCGTCAAAAGTTTTAGAGTCATTTGTATCAGGTAGGGTAACAAATAGCTCAATGTTATCTACATTTTTTATTGCTCTAATTTCTGCAACATTTTTATAAGGAGATTGGTTGTTATTAAAGCTTTTTGCTAAATAACCATTGTCTATTAAATCATCTTTTATGCTAATTTCTTTGAAGTTACCATTAACATTTATGTTTATGTCATTGAATATAGTTTCATAGTTTTCTACTAAAAAAGTCTCTGAAGCTTTTAAAACAGAATTTAGATATGCAGAAGTTGATTGATTCTTTAAGATTCTTTCTTTTCTTTGCATAAGAACAGCTACACCTGCTAAAAACAGAGCAAGTAAAAATGTAGCAAAAATTAACTCTAATAGAACTACACCTGATTGTTTTTTATTCTTTTTCATTAACATATCTACCTCTATTCTATATAACCTATGATTTTTGCACCAATTCCATCCGCAGCACCAGCACCCCCACCGCCTCCAGGGTTGTTGTTTCTTACATTTATGTTAGCTCCAATTGTTCCTAAGCTTCTCCTTCCTACGCGAGGTATAAAACCCCATACAGTATTTGAAAAATTAAAAGACGAAGAGATGTTTGTAAAAGTTATACCTGTACATTGACCGCCCGCACCCAAGCATATACTACTTGGGGAAGCTGGTTGATATATAAAAGCCCCTGGATAAGCACATAAGCTACAATGTATTCCAACATTTAATGTTATGTTAGCTCCTTTTGTTACATTTATAGTATTGTTAATAGATGTTAAGGTAAATGTGCTACCTGAAGGAGATATGCTAGGGTTATGAGGAGTGCTAACAGTGAAGTCTCCGACTCTTTTATAAGTTAGTTTTCCCTCTTTTATAGGAAAGATTCCTTGTCCAGAGAACTCATAGCTATCGCTTGGCTCACTCGCAGGAATGTTTATATCTAATAGCTTTCTATAAAGTCCAGAAATAGGATCTTTAATCTCAAAAGAAACAGCTGATTTTGTACCATGAGTATGTTCTACTGTCGCTTTATCTATTTGAATGACTACAGCTGAGGCATTCTCTAAACTAGCATCGTAAAACTCGAAGTCAGTATCATTATCTGTTGGCTTTGTTAGCTCAATGTCTGTATTATTTAAATAATTTACATCTCCAAACTCTTTCCAAGTTCCTGCTGTTGCATCATTTGTATCTCGATTTGAGATGCATTTTAAGAGCTTACCATCGCTTGCTCGTGCAATTAGTCCAAAATCACTATAAATGTTTGCCGCATCAAACAAGCAACTTGTTCCTGCAGTTTTATCAAGTTCTGTTATAATTCCGCCTTCTGCAGAAAAATAAGGAGATTCTCCGTTGCTACTATTTAAAGATAAGACCGCTTTAGTGATTGGCTCTTCAATTCCGTCATTATTTCTATCAGCAAACTCTTGTTTGTAAGTTAAGTTACTTCCAGAGAAATCTTTAATACCATCTGCATTTAAATCTCTATTCTTCATTGCATTAAAGAATATACCCTGTTCTTTTTTTACAATAGGTTTTCCGTCTGCATCAACATCATCAATTTCATCAGGAACAAAATTTAAATCTGAATCTACAAAATTAACCTCTGGATGACTTGCTACAGGATTTTTGTATAGAGATTTTCGATCCAGTTTATTTCCGTCAATAAATGTTACAGCTAATGGTATAACATCAGTAGTTAAAGGTGTTGGAGTAAATACCCCTTTAAAAACAACGGCAGGATCTTTTAGCTCCCAATTGCTATACATACCTCTTATACAGTTGTTGCTAGTTTCTGTTCCGTCTGCTTCAACTGTTTTCTTACAGAAATTCATAATTGAGTCAGCTCCATACCAAATAGCTCCCATACCGTCTTTAATTCCTGAAACAATGTCATTTTTATTTATAGTTGTTATATCATCACTATTTGTGTTAAATACTGCAAGTTGTATTACATTCTCTTTACCAACGAAAGATACTCCCACTTGGAGGTCTGTTTTCCAAGGAGTTTTCTCGATAAAGCTATTTCTCAAATATCCTTGAGCCTTTAAATCTGCAATATCAATTTTCAAAGCAGCAATTGTTATTTTGTCGTTTTCATCAATAACTCCATCGCCGTTTATATCTGAACTTGCTTGATGTTGATTCGTTCCAGATGCAGAGTTAGTGCTTTTGGCTGTGTCTAAATCTCTCTGAATTTCCGCGAAATTATCAATTACATAATCATTTGAAGCTTCAATAAGCTTAGTCATCTTAGCAGATGTTAATAGATTTTTTACATTATCTGTTTGTTTTGCTATTAATATGATTATACCTATCGCTATAATTGCAATTATAGCTACAGTTAGAATCATTTCGAACAGTGTTACACCTTTTTGGTTACTTCTTTTTATCATACCAAACCCCATATTATTTATCTATAGTTTAATTTTAAGAGATTATATGTTATAAGTCAAACAAAAACATTGACTTTTTGAGCTTTTTGTTTTTATAATTAGCTATATTTATAACATAGAAATGGGGTTAATATGCCAATATTGAACATACTATTAATAGTGGGGATATCTTTTTTAATATATGGAGTTGCTATATATGCAGTTTTAAGTCATCTGAAAACATCATCAGAGAGCTTGTTAAATTCTCTTAAAAGCAAATTTATTAAAAGGAGTGATTCACTAGAGGGGCTTATTAAATTAATAGAGCCATCTCTTAAGAAGAATGACAAAACGATTAAAGAATTAAAAGATTTCTTATCTAAAAAAGAAAACGACTTATTAAAGCAAGTATTGGTTCAAAATAATATATCTAAAAAAGTTGCTGAGATTTTTAGCAAAGTTTCAAAAGATAAAGATTTAAATGCAGATAAAAACTTTAAAAGGCTTAAGTCTTCTTTTGAAAAAGATACAAAAGAAATAGAAAGTGTTATCAATAAATATAACTCTATTTCATCTAGTATAAATGAGGCTTCAGAAGAATTTCCTAAAAACATTATTTTCAGAGTTCTAAAAATTACAAAGATTGAAAAGATTAATCTTTAATTTCTTCGTTTAATCTATCTCTTATTTTTTGCCTTAGTTTATCAATAGGGTACAGTCTTCCGTTCTCTTCATAATACCAATATGTCCAGCCATTACAAGATGTTTTGCCATGTATGAATGCTCCTGTTTTGTGTATAGAGCTTCTTAGTTTTCCATTTTCGCACTCTACTAGCAATGAACCGTCAGCAAAAAGCTTCCCAGAGTGTTTTCTCTTATTAGAATATAAGGTTATTCCTGGCTTCAAAAGTCCCTCTTCCAATAAAATGCCAAAAGGAACCTTAGGCTCTTTTCTTTTTAGAGGTTGTCTTAGTAATTCTTCTTCTTTTATAGGCTCTACAGATTCAATTCTAGCGGTGGCTAATTCTACATAAGCTTTCTCTTGATCTATACCAATAAAGTTTCTTCCTAATTTTTTAGCAACGGCACCACTTGTTCCTGTTCCAAAAAATGGATCAAGAATTATATCTCCCGGGTTTGTTGATGCCATGATTATTCTATAAAGTAAGCTCTCAGGCTTTTGTGTTGGATGAGCTGTTTTCCCTGCTTGATTTTTAACTCTTTCTGCTCCTGCACATATTGGCAGAACCCAGTCGCTCCTCATTTGAGAATCGTCATTGATTATCTTCATAGAATCATAGTTAAATGTATATTTCGATGCTTTGCTTTTGCTTGCCCATATCATTGTTTCATGAGCATTCGTGAATCTTGTTCCTTTGAAATTAGGCATTGGATTTGTTTTTAGCCATATAACATCATTTAAAACCCAAAATCCTAAATCTTGCAATATTGCTCCACATCTAAAGATGTTGTGGTAAGAGCCAATAACCCAAATAGTTCCGTCATCCTTAAGTATTCTTCTTGCAGCAGACATCCATTTTTTTGTAAATTCATCATATGCCTGATTTGAATCAAATTTATCCCAGTCTTCAGATACTCCTTTTACATAAGTTTGATCTGGACGAAATAAATCTCCATAGAATTGCAGATTATATGGAGGATCTGCAAAAATCATATCTACAGATTTTTCTGGTAAAGAATCCATGAAAGATATTGAATCTGTCGCATAAGCTTTATTTAATTTGTCTTCTGATATTTTATTTTTTTTATTTATAAACATAAGCACAACATAAATGTTTTTATAGAATCTGTCAATTTATTAATTCTTTTTGCAGTATGTAAGAGCAATAAAAGGTTGCATATTGTTAACAGGCTCTGCATCACTGTTTCCTAAATCTATTGTGTAAGGTCTAGGTGGGTATCTGGTGCAGTGTTTTTGTCTATCTATACATTCTTCACTAACAACTGAAGTATCAGCAACCATAACATAAGGAGGAGTCTTATCCTCTTTTACCTTTAGAGATATTCCTTGAAGTTGTATTCTTTCTTTTTTTATATTTTTAGCACTTATTTCTGTAGTCTCAGATCCTCCGACTTGATTGTTTCTATAAGTTGAACCGTTTCTGTTTCCTGTTCCTACAATAACTCTGCCAGCACCTTTTCTCCATACTGACCAACCAGCGGGACAAGAGCCTCCCAAATCAAACGGCATAACTGCACCTGATGGAATAGATTCTCCTGATGAGCTGTTTAAAGCTCCAGTTCTTCCTGTCTTTTCTGATATTCTTGATCTGTACTCATCAAGTGATGATTGAGCTTTAACTGTTGAGCTTAATAATAAAAATAATATGGTGTATAATAGTTTGTTTTTCATAATTATTTTCCTAATCTGTTTAATATTTTTTCTAAGTCAGAGAATGACTCGTAAGAGATTGTTACACTTCCCTTGTTGTATGATTCTTGGTTTACAAAAGCATTTAATTTAGTTTTCTTTTGAATTCTTGCAACAATATCAGAAGCTGACATGTTCTCAACTCTTATTTTTTCATTGTTCGGGCTAATTTTAGAGCCTTTCTTTTGAGAGGCAACTAGTTTTTCAGTTTGTCTAACTGATAGTTGTTTGCTCATTATTATTTTTGCTAGTTCTTCAGGCTCCTCTGCTGATAGTAAAGCTCTTGCATGTCCCATAGATATGTCTTCATTCTCTAGCATTTGTTTGATAACATCTGGCAGATTAAGTAGTCTTAAAAGATTGGCGATATGAGAACGGCTCTTGTCTACAGCTTTACCTATTTGCTCTTGAGTATAACCAAACTCATCCATCATTTTTTTATAGCCTAAAGCTTCTTCAATGGATGATAAATCTTCTCTTTGAAGATTTTCGATTAAAGCTATTTCAATTGCTTGATTATCGTTAAAGTTTTTTATTACAACAGGGACAGTGCTTAATCCTGCTAACTTAGAGGCTCTATATCTTCTCTCTCCTGCAATAATTTCATATTTATTATCGTCAATAGCTCTAACTAATAAAGGTTGTAATACTCCATTCTTTTTGATAGATTCAGCAAGAGACTTCAAGTGTTCTTCTTTGAACTTATGTCGTGGTTGGTATTTACCCGGAGATAATAATTCTAAAGAAAGCTCTTTTTCTTCGAGTTTTTCATCATATATTAAATCTGCATCTCCTAATAATGCTGATAATCCTTTTCCTAAGTTTCCCATTTCTTAATTTACTCCTTCTTCTCTCTTTACTAACTCTCTAGCTAGGTTTATATATGCTTTTGACCCAAGGCATCTGTGATCATAAAGTAATGCAGGAACACCATGAGATGGAGCTTCTGACACTTTAATATTTCTTGGTATAACTGTGTTGAAAACTTTGTCTTTAAAGTAATCTCGGACATCTTTTTCAACATCTTTTGTTAGGTTGTTTCTACCGTCATACATTGTTAGAACGATGCCGTAAATATCTAGCTTTGGATTTAGCTTTTGTTTAACTTTTTGAGTTGTCTTAATTAAATAGCTTAGTCCCTCTAAAGCATAAAATTCACATTGCATAGGAACTAATAGTCCATCTGCAGCCACCAGTGAATTAAGAGTCAATAGCCCAAGTGATGGAGGGCAATCTATTAATACATAATCAAATAGATGTCCATAGTTATCAAAGGCATTTTTTAAGCGAAACTCTCTTTTGTCAGCATTAACTAATTCAACTTCAGCTCCTGAAAGGTGTATGGAACTTGATGCTATGGATAAGCCAGGGACACAAGTTTCTGCTATCGCTTCTTCCAAAGAGTTGTCATCGAAGAGGATTTCATAACTTCCTCTTTTTCTTGCTTCTCTGTCTATACCAAAGCCTGTTGAAGCATTTCCTTGAGGATCCATATCAACTATTAATACTTTTTTATCAATAGCTGCCAAAGCTGTTGCAAGGTTTATACATGTAGTTGTTTTCCCCACACCACCCTTTTGATTTGCAACCGCTAAGATTTTTGGCTTTTTCATTACATTAATATCTCCACAACTTTATGTTCAAGCTTATCTTTAATTTCATCGAAAGTTAAAACATTATCTTCTCCAATTTGTCTTCTTGCCATTTTTAGACCCATTTCGTGATTTGTTTTTCCTCTGCAACTAGCACAGGCATCAGAAATAATTATTGGTTTAACTCTAAAGTCAAATAGGTCTAGAGCTGTTTTATATACAGAAACATCTGTCTGCAATCCACATACATAAACTGTATCTATTTTATTCATTTTTAAATACATTTTTAACTTCCAGTTTAATTTACTATAGCCTATAGTTTCATGAACTTTCATGTTGTTGCTCTTGTTAATAGCAAGCTCTAAGTATTTTTTATCTTTATGTTTAGAAAAGTTATGCCAGTGCAATACTTCCTTATATAGAGCTTTATCAGAATTGAAAAATACTGATGTGAAGATTACATCAAAATAACTAGATATTTCATCAATTCTACTTAATGCTTTCTCTGTGTTTTTATTTTTAAATCCATTTTGTGGATCTACTATTATTAAAACTTTTTTATCTTTTTTCATTATATCCTCCTTTTAAATTTTTGGTCCTTGTTTTAAGTCGTTTGACTTAACTATTTGATTTTTACCGAATGCTCTAATCATTGTTTTTATGCCCTGAGAGTGCAAGTTGTCGCCACCATGGCTAGCACAAGCATCTTCTATTATAAAGGGTGCTATTTTGCTATCCCACATTGCAAAGGCTGTGCTGCTTACACACATGTCTGTATCTACTCCACATATATATACTTTAACAGATTTTTTACTTATATATCTTTTTAATTTAGGAGTTAATTTATTATATTTATCTGTTTCATAAAACACAACTTGCTTGCCCTTTGGTATTTTTATTGCAAGTTTTCTATCCTCAGATGAGTTTTTATCACATCTATCCCAGTGTCTTATTGTTTTGAAAAGAGAGTTTTTCTTATTAAAGAACTTTGCAACCCAGATATCATCAAATTCTGGTATTATTTCTTCTTCTATTTTTTTTAACACATCTTTTGTGTGCTCGTTTTTAAATTTATTTAAAGGGTCTATTATTAATAATAGATTTTTTTCTTTTTTCATTATTTTTTCTCCTTTAATCGCTCGATTTTCACGACCTTCGCTTCATTAGAGGTCATGCTTTTGAATGTTTGAGCCTGAAAATCGAACTGTTCCTGTGCTTTTTTTATCTCTTCTTCTGCTGTTTTACCTTTTAAAAACAGATACTTAGTTTCTTTTTTCGTTATGTTTTTTGAGAGATTTAAAAGTAGGTCTATTTTTGCTAAAGCTCTAGATGTAATTATATCTGCTTTTAAATTATTAACTTTTTCTATTCTTTTGTTAATAATGTTTATTTTTGTTTCTGTTTGCTTTGCTACTTCTGCCATGAATAAGCATTTTCTTTCATCGCTTTCTATAGCACTTACATTTGTGTATCCCGCTATTGCTAAAACCAAAGGGGGAAACCCTCCTCCGCTACCAAGGTCAACAATTGAAACATCTTTGTCTTTAGGTAAGTAATCTATTAATTGTAGAGAGTCTAGAATATGTCTTTCCCAGGCATTTTCTATAGTGTTTTTACTAACTAGGTTGATAGCTTTTTGCCATTTTTTCAACAAAGCTTCATATTTTTTTAATTTTTTTAGTGTTTCACATGAAACATTTTTTTCTAAATCAGATAAGTTTTTCATATATAAAATATATAACTAAAAAATGGTAAAGTAAAGAAAAAAGTTAAAATATGTTTTTTCAGTGTTTCACATGAAACATTTATTGTTTTTTTACATATCTTAATAGAGCAATTATAGCAGCAGGAGTTACTCCCGATATTCTAGAGGCCATTCCAATAGTGCTTGGTCTTGCTTGCTCCAGTTTTTGAATTATTTCATTTGATAAAGACCCTATATCAAAGTAATTTATATTGTCAGGAATTTCTAAAGCTTCATCTTTTTTAAAGGCTTTAATATCTGCTTCAATTCTTTTTAAATAACCCGAGTATTTAGCATCTATTTCTATCTGGTTTTTAATTTCTGCTGGTATTTCTTTTAATTCACTCCACACACTTTCGATGTCGTTAAATGAAATGCTAGCAAATGTCAATAAATCAAAAGCTGTTCTTCTTTTACCATCTTTGTTTATTTCTATACCTTTTTTAGAAAGCTCATTTGGAGTTGCATTTAAGCTATTAAGCATTACTTTGCTCTCAATCAATATTTTCATTTTTTGATGAAAGAATTCAACTCTTTCAGGAGAAATACAGCCTACTTCTTCACCTTTTTTGGTAAGTCTTTGATCTGCATTATCTGCTCTTAAAACCAAGCGATATTCTGCTCTTGATGTAAACATTCTATAAGGTTCTTTTGTCCCTTTTGTGATTAAATCATCTATCATTACTCCAATGTAGGCATCTGACCTATCTAATATAAACTTTTTGTCTATTTCTTGTGATTTTAAGGAAGCATTTACACCTGCAATTAATCCTAATCCTCCAGCCTCTTCATAACCTGTTGTTCCGATTATTTGTCCCGCTAAAAACAAGCCTTTTATTTTCTTTGTTTCTAGTGTCGCTTTTACTTCTCTTGGATCAATGAAATCGTACTCAATAGCATAAGCTGGTTGAGTCATAACTGCATTTTCTAATCCTGGAATAGTTTTTAAAAATTTTTCTTGTACATCGACTGGTAGAGATGTTGAAATACCATTTGGATAAACTAAATTAGAGTTTAATCCTTCAGGCTCTAGGAATACTTGATGTCTTTCTTTGTCGGCAAATCTTGTTATTTTGTCTTCTATTGATGGGCAATATCTAGGTCCTACCCCTTCAATTTGTCCTGTGAATAAAGGGGCTCTGTCGAAGTTTTCTCTTAATATCTTATGGCCTTCTTCATTTGTGTATGTAATTGCACAAGATATTTGAGGTGTTGTAACCTCTTTAGTCATATATGAAAAAGGAACAGGAGGTATATCTCCTTTTTGCTCTTCTAATATATCCCAATTTATAGTATCTCTTTGTATTCGGCAAGGAGTCCCTGTTTTAAGTCTATCAATATTGAAGCCCACTCCTTGTAAAGATGGGGTTAGGCCTTTGCATGTTGGGTCATTTACTCTACCACCTTCTTTAGTTTCTGTACCTATGTGCATTACACCATTTAAGAATGTACCTGTGGTTAGTATAACGGCTTTTGAGTTGTATTTATCACCATTTTTGTCAACAACTCCTTTTATTTTTCCGCTTTCTATAATCAGGTCTTCAACAGCGGTCTCTATTATGTCTAAGTTGTTGTAATTATTAAGTATTCTTTGCATTTCTGCTTTATATAAGTCTCTGTCGGCTTGAGCTCTAGGTCCTTGCACAGCAGGTCCTTTAGATTTATTAAGAACTCTAAATTGAATTCCTGCTTTATCTATTACTTTTGCCATTAGACCATCTAAAGCATCTATTTCTCTAACGATATGACCTTTGCCTAATCCTCCTATTGCAGGATTGCAAGACATTTCTCCAATTGTTGATTTCTTATGTGTTATTAAAGCTGTTTTAGCTCCAGCTCTAGCACTAGCTGCAGCAGCTTCACAGCCAGCATGTCCACCACCTACTACAATTACATCGTATTCTATCATTTTATAATTCAACTCTTTCTAAAAAACCATCAATTTTAATTTGTTCTACTGATTTACATAAACCGCTTTCATCTGTTTCAAATATGCAAGCAACAAAAGAAGCTTCCCCCTTTGAAACTTCAAATGGACCATTAGGAACTTTAGATATTAGCTTATGTAGACCTCCTTCGGTTTTCATTCCAATCATAGAGTTATAATCTCCACACATTCCTGCATCAGTTATATAACCAGTACCTTTTTCCATTATGTGCAGATCTGCAGTAGGAACATGAGTATGAGAGCCCGCAACAGCAGAAACTCTACCGTCTAAATAATGCCCAATCCCCATTTTTTCACTTGTAGCTTCTGCATGAAAATCTACAAAAATGGCATCAATATTATTCCCTAAAGAGAATTTCTCCATTATTTTATCTGCAGCAACAAACGGAGAATCATAAGTATCCATATAAATTTGTCCAATTAAATTTATTACCAGAATTTTTTTACCATTTTTTTCATAAACTTCAAAACCTCTTCCAATTGAACCTAAAGGAAAGTTCTCAGGTCTTAAAATTCTTTTATCTGATGATATAAAGTGAAATCCTGCTCTGTTTTTAAAAGTGTGGTTTCCTCCTGTAAAGCAGTCTATACCCGCTTCAAAAAGAGGCTTACATTGCTCTTCTTGTATTCCGTATCCGTGAGAAATATGCTCTCCGTTTGCTACCACAAAGTCAATGTTTTTTTCTTTTATTAATGTTGGTAGATGTTTAATTATTGACTTTCTTCCAGTTTTGCCAATTACATCTCCGATAAATAATATCTTCATAAAATATCTTTCTAACTCAATTGTATTGAGATTTTCATTATAACATAAAAAATATATTTTTCAATAGTGCTTATTTAAATGCTTTTAAGGCTTATTTTAGATGTTCTGGGAAGAATATCATAAGTATGCCTAGAATTACTAATATAGAGCCTCCTATAAGCTTACAAATTCTCATATACTTGTCTCCAACATATTTGTCTATAGCAAATATTGCTAGTCCAAATACGATAAAGTCATCTATCATGAAGAATACATCATACAAAATAATATAAACTTGCTTCATGAACCCTGATATTCCTGCATTTGCTAGAACTTGAGAAAACACCGCTGGTATCCCTGCAGAGCACATAAACTCCATAGAGTTTACAACAAAAGCAAGTCCAATTAAGCTTAGAATTGTTGCAACAGTTATTTCTGCATGAGCAAGACTCTTAATCTTATTTTTTGTTCTGTTTTTGCTTTCTAGATTTCCCACTTTGCAAATCATGTCTTCTTTTAGGAAGTATTGTTTTAAATCCATTAATCCAAAGTAAATAGCCACTATACCAATTATTAAGCTAACAATTCTTATAGCACCAACCATTAGGAATGCTGATAACCAGAAGTTTAGCAAAATATAGTAAAGTATAGCTTCTGCAGTAACAAATGTTCCTACGATTAGCCACATTTTCTTTTTATCTTTCATTGTCATTATTATAGATATTAGATATATTAATACCCACATAGCACAAGGATTGAAACCGTCAACTAGACCTAAAGTTATAGCTAGAAGAGGAAGGGATTTATCTAAAGAAACTACACCAAAAGAAGTCTCTATTTGCTTTAGCTCTTCTGATTTAGAAGTATCTTCTACAGAGCTAGTTTTTTTTTTGCTCTCATTGGAGAAGAAAGCATTATCTATAGTTTCTTCAATTTTCTTTCCTACACCTTGAGGATTATCAAAGCCTATAATAACTTCTTCATTGATGAAGATTGTAGGAGTTCCTAATCGATTAGGATTATGTCCTGCCATAATCATATGTTCTTTAAATCTAGCAAGCTCAACATCTTTTGTTATATCGTGTGAATCGAATGTAACTGTAGGATATTTTTGTTTTAGCTCATCTTCAACAAAGTCTTTTAAATCATGACAATGAGGGCAATAAGGAGATTCAAAAATCTTAACAATCTGCGATGAATTCTGCTCAACTGCTTCAATAGAAGTTGTCTCCTCAATAGTATCAGAGTTGAAAATCGTTGTTTGATTCTCCGTTACTAAGAATATAAACAGAGCTGTTAATATAGCTAGAACTGCTGATTGAAATTTATTTTGTTTAATCCAATTTATCATTTTATTTCCTCTTTCATTTTTTGTATTAAAAGAATATAGACCTTTTGTTTTTAAAAGTCAATTTCTATCCTCTTAGCATTTTGTAAGGGCTTTCAATTCCCAATAATCCTAAAGAAGTTATTAATATTTCTCTAACTGTTTTAGCTAAGTGCAGACGAGATAATTTTTCTTCCTCATTTTCATTATTAAGTATTGGGCAAGCTGTATAAAAAGAGCTAAAGCTTTTAGCTAACTCATAAGAGTAATCAGCTATAAAGTAAGGATCTTTGTTTTCATAAGCCTTACTTACTGCTTTAGCGAAAGCATCTATTTGTATAGAAAGAGCTCTTTCTTCTTTTTCTTTTATAACTATTTTAGAATCTAGAGCAAGTCCTTCTGCTTTATCTAAAATTGAATTTATTCTTGCTATTGCATATTGCATATAAGGGCCTGTTTTACCTTCAAACGATAAGATAGCATCCATGTCAAACACATAGTCGGAAGTTCTAGGGTTTTTCATATCATTGAATTTTAGAGCTCCAACAGATATTTGTTTTGCTAAAGTGTTAATTTCTTCTTCTGAGTGTTCTGCTCCTGCTTTTGGAAGTATATCTTTTGCTTTATTGAAGGCTTCTTCTATTAAAGATCGAAGAGTAGCAACTCCTCCATCTCTAGTAGCGAAAGGTTTTCCGTTTTTCCCATTTACAGTTCCAAATCCACAGAAAACAATTGGATTGTTTTCTTTTATTATTTTAGACTTTTTAGCCGCTAAAGATATTTGTTCCATATGTAAGCTTTGTCTTGCATCCATAAAGTATAAAACTTTATCAGCTTTGTAATGATTTATTCTTCTGTGTAATGCTGCTAAATCAGAAGAGTGATATGTATATCCCCCATCTGTTTTAACTATCAGAACAGGAGGTAAAGTTTTATTTGTTTCAAATTCTTTTAATGAAATAATTTTAGCTCCAGAGTCCATTTCAGTATAAGGTTCTAGTTCTGCCATTAGATAGTTATCAAGAATATCTTGAGCCATAGACTCACCTTCCCAAACATCAAAGCTAATGTCTAGTCTAGATAGTAATTGTTTTAGATCATTAATAGATATGTTAACAAAATGTTTCCATAAGGCTCTGTATCCTGCTCGTCCCCCTTGTAGCTCAGCTGTAGCAATCCTTGCTTTTGTCGCTGCTTCTTCATCTTCTTTACAACGAAGGTTAGCCCTTACATATAAAGCTCCTAACTCTTCAACTGTTAAAGGTGATTCTTCAGGATAATCCTCAGTCTTGTTTTTATCGAAATAACATAACTCTGGTTGCTCTATTTCTAATTCACAAATTATTTTACCTAATGGAGTTCCCCAATCTCCCAAGTGGTTGTCTGCAATTGTTTCGTTTCCACAAAATTGTTCGATTTTCTTCACAGATTCTCCAATTACAGAACGAAGGTGTCCTACATGAAGCTCTTTAGCTAGATTAGGAGAACAATAATCTAACATAACAGTTTGTTTTGCATCATATTTAACAAAACCATGTTTTTTATCGCTATCAATTTGCTCTACAACGGAAGATAGGAAATAATTTTTTAGAGTCAGGTTTATAAATCCTGGCCCCGCTATTTCAGCAGACTCAATAACATCACTGTTTTTTAAATTTTCAACAATTTCAGAAGCGATTTCTCTAGGATTTCTTCCTGCTTTTTTTGCTAATGGTAGTGCATCATTACACTGAAAGTCAGCATGAGTCGAAGGCTTAACACCTAGTAAATCTTCATTAAATCCAGCTTTTTCAAAAGCCGTTTTAATCACTTCATTTATTTTGTTTTCTATTAATGTCATTTCTATTTTTCCTTTCATTTTACCGTTAGGCAAAATTCCTTTAAACTCGTTATTCTGAACGGGCTTTGCCGTGAGCTAGAATCTCGAAATTTTATAAGAGATAAAATAAAACCCCTTATAACTAAGGGGTTTTATACAACAAATAAATTTAATTTGCAAGCCTATTAAATAAACTAACTAGAAAAGACTTTCTTCAGTCATTTCTGCAGGCTGTTCAACCTCCATTAATTTTAATATTGTTGGAGCAATGTTAGCAAGTTTCCCGCCCTCTGGCATTAGATTAACATCTCCACATTCAATTGCAATTAAAGGAACTAGATTAGTTGTGTGAGCAGTGAATGGGCAATTGCCTTCTTCATCCCACATTTTTTCACTATTACCGTGATCAGCAGTCATAAGCATCGCACCACTTTGAGATTTAACAGCCTCTACAACTTTACCTACACATGTGTCAACTGTTTCTACAGCTTTAACAGCAGCTTCAAGAACTCCAGTGTGTCCAACCATATCGCAGTTAGCAAAGTTCACAACTACTAAGTCATATTTTCCAGAGTTAATAGCATCAACTAATTTGTCGCAAACCTCTGGAGCAGACATCTCTGGTTGTAAATCATAAGTTTCAACTTTTGGAGAATTTACAAGAATTCTATCTTCTCCTTCATATACTTTTTCTTCTCCACCATTTAGGAAGAATGTTACATGAGCATATTTCTCTGTCTCTGCAATTCTTAATTGGTTTAATCCCTTGTCAGAAACAACTTTACCAAGAACATTTTTTAACTCTTCTGGAGGAAAGATTGTGTCCATAAAATCATTATGTTCAGATGAGTATTCAGTCATCCCTGCTTTTGTTGAGAATTCTATAACTTTATCCCTATCAAAACCTTCGAAGCTTTTTTGGAATAATGCTTTTGTGATTTCTCTAGCTCTATCAGCACGGAAGTTAGCAAAAATGAAAGCATCTCCGTCTTCCATTCCTTTATATCCTTCAATAACACAAGGTATCACAAACTCATCAGTTTTCCCGTTTTCATATGAGTCTTTTATTGCTTTATCTGCACAACAGAAAGATTCTCCTGTTGCTGAAACTATAGCATTATAAGCAGGTTCTACACGATTCCAGTTGTTGTCTCTATCCATCCCATAAAAACGACCAGCTATTGTAGCTATAGAAACATTTTCCATTTTTTCGATTCTTTTTTCAAAATCTGCTAAAAAATCTATAGCACTTGATGGAGGTGTATCTCTACCGTCAAGTAAAGCATGAACTTTTACAGTTACTCCTTGTTCTGAAAATGCTTTTGCTAAAGCTTCTATTTGGTCTATATGAGAGTGAACTCCACCTGAAGAAAGTAATCCAGATATATGGCAAGTTTTACCGTTCTCTTTAAGAGTAGCAATTGCATTTGCTAAAACTGCTTGATCTTTTAAAGTATCTTCTTTAATGGTTTTTTCAATTTTTGGTAAGTCTTGTAATACAACTCTACCTGCTCCGATATTCATGTGCCCTACTTCAGAGTTACCCATTTGACCATCTGGCAAACCAACATCTAATCCGCTCGCAGAGATTAAAGTATGAGGGTATTTCTCAAAAAGAGAATCTATGTTTGGAGTCTTTGCTAATTCAATAGCATTAAATTCTTTGTTTGGATTGTGTCCGAATCCATCTAATATACATAAAACTACAGGTTTCATTTATAGCCCTTTCTAATATTTTTTATTTCCAAGAGTTTTATACAATAAAAATAAAAAAAAAGAAAGTAATTTTATTTTACGAATCGTCTTATGACAAACCAGCTGTTTTCACTTTTGCCTAATGGAGCATGATTTAAAGGAACTTTTGTTTCAAATAGTTCTTCAAATCTTTCTCTAATTGGAGTTATTACTACTCCTCCGCCTTTACTTAATCTTGATTCAATGGTTTCTTCAGAGTTTAATATTAACACTATATGACCTTGATGAACTATTATATCAAGAGGTTTTACCATTTTAATTATATCATCAATACTTTTATCTTCTATGCCTACAGGGTCTCCAAATGTTCTTAACCAAGATGAGTTTCTAGGTGTATAGCCATCTGTTATATAGTATAAGAGTCCTGTACAGTCTAGACCTTGTAGAAAGAATTGTTTTTTGTCTTGTTTGTTTAATTTTGATAAGTCTTTACCTCTTGAATAAAATTTTCTATTTTCAGTTATTCCTTGTAAAGTGTTGCCTCCCCATATATATGGTATTAACTCTTTTTGAGTTTGCTTCTTTATCTTGTTAAGTTTTTCTAATAAATCTTCTTTGTTTGGTAAAATAAGTTTTCTAGCTCTGGGTTTTATAAACTTTGTTTTTACACTTCTAGCATCTATATAAAAATAGAAGTCTTTAGGAGTGTTCCAATATTCAGGAGTTTGAGCTTTATATAATTCTATATTATTAACCTTAATTTTTTCTGCAATCTTCCATACTGTCCCAGGGAATGTTTGAGCTTCAATCTCTCTAACAAGATTTGATTTATCTCTTGCTATTAGCTTGTTATCTTTTATTTCATAAGCTTTATATAAATCTTTAGTGTTATAAATTGTTGTGGGTATAACTGATATAGCATAGTTCCCAAATAAGTGCACAATAATAAATGTAGCAAATATTATAAATAGCAATATATATAGTTTATTTTTTCTCATAATTACAAATTGTAATTGTTTTAGAATTTAATTGCAATATTTTTATTGTTGCTATAGAAAATAAATATATTAAAAAGGAGAATAATATGACAACAATAAATGATATAGAATTTATAATACCATGTGCAGGATTAAGTACAAGAAATTATCCTCAATCAAAAGGACTTCCTCATAAATCTTTACTGCCATTTGGCTCTTATAGATTAATAGATCATATTCTGAAAGATATATTTAAAATAGGTGGAAGAAACATAACTATAATAGTTTCAAATGAAGAAGTTATACATGCTTTTAAAAATGCTTTTAAAGATGATTCTGATATACAGAAAAAATTAGAAGCTAAGGGCAGATTTGATATTCTAGATGTTGTAAGAGAAGTGGAAATTCCAGAGGATGCAGATATAAAATATGTTATTCAAGAGAAAGCTTTGGGGACGGGGCAGTGTTTAGCTCTTGCTTATGACCAATCAGAAGGAAGACATGGTGTTATGATCTTCCCAGATGATATCTATATATCAAAAGATGAAAGTAATACAAATTTAAATAAATTTATTAATAACTTCTTAAATGATGACAAAAGAATATTGGTTCAGGGCATTAAAAGAGAAGATGTATCTAATAATGCTATATTAGTAGAGGGAAGACTTGTTGAAAAGCCGAAGAATCCAACTACAAATATTGGAGGATTTTCTCCTGTAGCTATTCCTAAAGAGTGCATGAAAAATACTCATGAAATAATATCTAAATATATAGCAGAAGTTGAAGAGCATAATCAAGAGTGGTTTCATGTTGATGCAATTAATGACTTCTTAGATAAGTATGAAAATGAAGGTTTTTCTATTGATATGCCTGTAAAGGATGATGAGGATTTATATATGGATACAGGGTCAAGACCTCTTTATGAAAAAGCATTTTTGAGATCTTTAATCCTTCTTTCAAAAGATAAAGAACAACATATGGAAGAAATAAAAGAGTTTCTAAATTAGCTTATTTTGCATCTTCTATAATTAATTGAATTGTTTCTCGACCGTTCCAAGAGTTTGTATTTAAAGTTCCAACAACTGATATTGGATTGTTGGACTTATCTAATAGGAAGTCTCCTATTTTTGTATCTATAACATTAAAGGCAATGGCTTCTAGGGTTCCTTTTGTATATGGGGAACTTAGAAAACATTTGATATGTTTGCCAGCTAATACGATTGTTTTGGCTATTTTTAATTCTTGAAAGCAGAATCTAGGTTGAGGATTTCCATTCCCAAATGGAGACATTAAATCTATAGCTTCTATTAAATCTTTGTTCGCTCCTTTTATAGATATTACAGAATCTATTTTTAAAGTTTTTACTATTTCTTTGCCATCAGTAGCTTTTGCTATTTGTTTACTTATAAAGTTCTTAACTTCTTCGATTCTATCTATATCACAAGAGAAACCTGCAGCCATTTTATGACCGCCTCCGTCTTTTATAAGACCTTTTTGTTTTCCAAGTACTACTATGGCTCCAATATCTACACCACTTACAGACCTTCCTGAACCATAAGCAACTCCTTTTTCACAGCATAATACAAAAGAAGGCTTATTAAATTTTTCTTTTAGTCTTGATGCAACAATTCCTAAAACTCCACTATGCCAATCAGGATTATATACAAATGAAAGATTGCTTTTTAGCTCTCTGTTTTCAATTTCATCGCTTAAATAGGCTAGAGCTTCTTCATGTATTCGACTCTCTATTTCTTTTCTATCTTCGTTTAGGCTATTAAGCTTTTTAGCAATTTCAAAAGCTTCATTATAATTTTTTGAAGTCATTAATTTTGTTGCTAAGAAAGACTCTCCTAATCTGCCTCCAGCATTTATTCTTGGGCCAAAAACATAACCTAAATGATAAGTGTCTATCTTTTTGTTTATGTCTAATAAATCTATTAAAGCTTTTAAACCGCAATTGCTTTGTTTGTTTAGAATCTTTAGCCCTTGAGACACAAAAACTCTATTTATATCTACTAGTTTCATAACATCACATATAGTTCCTAAAGCAACTAAATCTAATAGGTATACTAAATTAGGTTTTTCTCTATTTTTGAAATAACCACGATTTTCAAGCTCTCTATTTACAGCAACACAAACTAAAAATGCAACAGCAACACCAGCTATGCCATCAAGTCCAGAGTTGTCATCAAGTCTTTTAGGGTTTACAATTGCTTCAGCTTTAGGAAGCCTTTCTTCTGCCATATGATGATCTGTTATAACCACTTTTATATTTGTATTATCTATAACATCAAAAGCAGATGTTCCGCAGTCAACAGTTACTATTAAATCTGTGTCTTTTTCGAGTCTTTTAAAAACTTCTGCATTTGGACCATAGCCTTCATTTAACTTATTTGGTATATAAAAATCTACATTTGTATCTAACTGTTTTAAAAAATTTATAAATACAGATGTAGCTGTTCCTCCATCTACATCATAATCTCCATATATTACTATTTTTTCTTTTTTCTCAATAGAGTCGCAGATTATTTTACAAGCTTTTTCGCAATCTTTTAATGTGTATGGATCTGGCATTTGATCTTTTAGTGTAGGGTTTATGAATTTGTCATAATTATCAACAGTTATGTCTCTTGATACTAAAAGAGAAGCTATGTTTGCATCTATGCCTTTGACTTGCGAAAGGTGTAAAACATCTCTTTCAGATGCTTCTTTAAATTCCCATTTTTGCTTTAATACAGATAAACTCATTCTATGCTCCTCATGATTTCACAATTTTGTTAGTAGTACAGATATACTTCTGCATTAAGGTTTTTAGATGAATTTTTTCTATTTACATATACCATTGAAGGGTCAATTCCCATTAATAGTAGTGTAGAGATAGTCTCTTCAATAAATGCATCATTTGAATCTTTATTGAAAGATAGTAATATAGGTTTTATATTTATAATACGATCTTTTGCGATTAGTTCTATAGCTGATAAATCATCAGCAGATATTTCATTTTTAATTGAAGCGGATAGTAAGGCTCTTTGATCTTTATATTCTTTCGGTAAGTTTCTGCTCATTATATCTGAAACAGTAAATTGCAATAACTCGTCATCAAAGCCAGAGAAGATTGACTCTGTTATAATTGCAGAGTTACTTTCTATAACAGTAGTTTTTGATAAAAGATCTCTTTTCTGATTATCTATGTCAGCTTTTTTAGGGAAGTTTTTAGGCTCTGTTGGGATGTCTTTTATATTAGGAAACTCTCCAACTTTTAACTCTTTTATCTGAGGTCGATTAGAGCTTTCTTCTTTTTCTGCTACTATTGTTTCTTCTTTATACTCTTTAACTGCTTGAGCTTTTTTATATTCTGGTTTTATATCTTCTGCGTACATAACTTTACCACCAAAAATATTATATTTCTGGTAAGAGCAAGAAGTGCACAGCAATAAAATTAATACAAATAAATTCTTTTTCATAATTCAACCTTTAAAGAACAAATTAGTATGTAAGCATGTTTTAGTCAAGTTTTATTTTATTCCCACTTAATATATGCATGTGGAAATGAGGAATTTCTTGTCCACCTTTTTCACCGCAATTTGAAAGTATTTGACAGCCTAATTCAATGTTTTTTTCTCTTATTATATTTGATATAGCCTTAAAGAAATTAGATATTTCTATATCACTAGCATTAGAATTGAAGTGGGCAAAATTGATATATTCTCCTTTTGGTATTGCTACGATATGAACTTCAGACTTTGGATACAAGTCATTAAATGCTAAACAATATTCATCTTCATAAACTGTATCGTTAGGTATTTCCCCTCTTAATATCTTTGCAAATATATTATTTTTATCGTATTCCATAAAATTCCTCTTGTAAATTTGTTAAATTTTCTTTAATGTATTTCGTCATGATTATAGGATAATTTTTTTAAAAAAGAAAGATTAAAAAATGAAAAAAATAATTACATGTTTTTTTATGCTTTTTGCTATTAGCTCTTGTAATAAAATGCAAATAATAAAGCCTGAATTAATAGAGTATCATAATAGATATGAAAACAATCTGCCAGAGCCAATAATTTTAGATAAAGTTTCTTACTCTTTACCCCGAGGAGCAATTATAGGTAAAAGAATGCTTAGTTTAAAGTGTTCTTCTTCTTTAGACAGTTTGGTTTGGAAGGGGATTAGAAAAATTGCTAAAGAAATGAGTTATCAAGATTTGTTTTTTGAAGAAATGAGCCTAAGAGGATATGATGTAGTCGGAGATCCTGGCTTAATGTATGGAGTAACCTCTGATAAAAAAAGAGCTAGGTATAGAATTGGAGCTCAAATTAGAGGCATTAAATTGAATGAATGCAACCATAGAAGTTTTTATTGGCTCAAAGGTGTTTCTGGAGAGGGAGAAATGACTGTTTTTTGGCAAGTTTATTCAGTGGCGAAAAAAGAAATAGTTATGAGTATAAAAACTAGAGGGTATTATAAATTAAAAAATAGAAACTTATTTGGAAGAGAGGTTTTGTTAAACGAAGCCTTTGCCTCAGCGGCTAATAAGTTAGCAAATAATGAAGAGTTTCAAAAATTAATATTTTCAAAACCAAGAAATAAAAGAAGTTTAAGAGAAAAGTGGCCTTTTAAAGGTTTAGAGATAAAAAAAGCAAATAACTTTAAAGATAAAATACAGAAAAATATGAATCGAGTAATGGACTCTACGGTTTTTATAAGAACGGCAACGGGTCATGGAAGCGGGTTTTTTATCTCTAAAGATGGTTATTTGTTAACAAATTATCATGTTGTTGGGGATGTTGATTCTGTTGTTGTGGAAAATCAAAACGGTTTAGTAATGGATGCAGATATTATACGGGTTCATAAATCTAGAGACATTGCTTTATTAAAAGTAGATGTACCTGAGGGATTAAAATTACCTTTTTTACCTATAAGAGATCAGCAAGCTGAGCTAGGAGAAACGGTCTATGCGGTTGGAACCCCTTTGTTAACATCTTTAAAAAACACTCTTTCTAAGGGAATGGTAAGTTCTTGGAGGCAAGAAGAAGGATCTAATTATGAATTAATTCAAACAGATATTGATGTGCAAGCTGGAAATAGCGGAGGTCCTTTGCTAGATGATAAGGGAAATCTATTAGCAATTTGTGTTTCTGGTATAGGCGAATATTCAATAGGGATTAATTTCTTTATTCCTATAAAAGATGCTATTAATAAGCTTAACATAGTGTTTAATTGATTTTTTACTTGAAAATATGCTTTAAATGATTTAATAATAAAAAATATATATATTTATTAGGAGAATCTCATTTATGTACTCTTGGATGGAATCAATAAGTCATTTAGACTCAGGTTTGGTTGTAGCCTTAACATACACTAACTTTAAATTTTTTAAAATACTAAAGAGCAATAAGTTTTTATGGTCTTTTTTACTTTTTATTTCAGGGCTTTTAGCTATATATGTTAAACAAATAGCGGGGATAGAAGTAGAGGTTTTTAACTTAAACTTATCAATAACAGATATTGCTGTAATATCAAATTTTCTAATGTTGGTTTGGGCTATATTTTTCATATCTTTTTGTAAAAGCATATTTAGTACAAAATTAACAAATGAAAAAATAAATAAGAATATAAATGCACTAATAGTTTGTTTGGTGTTCTTAATTGCAATGAATTTTATTCCGACCATTAGATTTAAAATAAAAGAGACAATTAGTTTTGCAAGTATGATTATTGCATTGTTTACATGCTTTGTTACAGGTAGCTATTATTCGTCTGTACAACCAAAAACAGTTTCTAAATACTGTTTTTCTTGTTTGTTAGCGGGTGCAGCATTAATACCTCTTTTCTTATTTGATGTTTTTCAAATGAAATCTATAGAGAAGTCTTTTGTTTATAACTTTGTGCTATATATGGCTCCGATAGTTTATTGCTTGTTTTTCTCAGTATTTTTGTCAGCAATTCTAGAGAATGTGAGGTTTTTGAAAGCAAGATCTTTAAGAATTAGAGCTAAAAAAGAAGAGATATTAAGAAAAAAAGCAGAAGAGAGACATTTTAAAGAAGTTTCAGAACAGGCTCATAAAATGAAAATTATAGAGCAAGAAAAAGAAGTTGAAGCAAATCTATTGCTTAAAATGGCTGAAAGAGGTAAAGCGATTCAACAGATTGCTGATAAAGCAAGTGCTGAGAGTGAATCTAAGTCTGGTTATATTGCTTTCTTAAGTCATGAGGTTAGAACTCCTTTGAATGGTATTATGGGTATGGTTAGGATGTTAGCTAATACTGAGTTAGATAAAAAACAACAAGAATTCCTAGATAACTTGACTTATTCTGGTGAGGCACTGTTATCACTACTTAATGATGTGTTGGATTTCTCAAAGCTTTCTTCTGGACATATGGAGCTGGAAGACATTCCTTTTGATTTACATAAGTTTATAGATAATATTGTTCTAACTATGAAGGCTAGAGCAGAACAACAAGGAATAGAGCTAAAAGCTGATTTTGATAATACTATTCCTCAATTTATAAATGGTGACCCAACAAGGCTTAGACAGGTTATGCTTAACCTGATAGGTAACTCTATTAAGTTTACAAAAGAGGGTGGGGTTTATGTTTCTCTAAGAAGTATAAAAAGATCAGGAGAGAGATGTAAGATTAGAGCAGAGGTCCGTGATACAGGTATTGGTATTCCAGAAGATGCGAAAGATAAGTTGTTCCAAGAGTTTGTGCAGGCTGATAAATCAACTACAAGAAACTTTGGTGGAACTGGACTAGGTCTAAGTATATGTAAGAAGCTTGTTGTTGCTATGGGAGGAGAAATAGGAGTTATTTCTAAAGAAGGCGATGGTTCAACATTCTGGTGGGAAGTTGAATTCGATATAGCTGATGCAATTGAAGAAAAAACAGAGCAAATGGACTATATGGAGAACCAAAAAGATAGGTCTTATGAAGTACTTGTTGTTGAGGATGATGCTATTTCTCAAAAAGTTGTAGGGTCATACTTATCTTCAAATGGTCAATTGCCTAAATATGCTTCTGATGGAGCAAGTGCTATACGTATGGTAGATGCTGGCGATGTTGATTTTGTATTCTTAGATATGGGCTTGCCAGATATGAATGGTATAGAAGTTTGTAAGTATATAAGACAAAAAGAAGGTGTGGAAAATATGCCTGTTGTTGCTCTTACTGGTAATGTGGCGGAAGCAGACAGGAAAAGATATATGGAGCAAGGTGTGAACTTCTGTTTAGGCAAGCCTGTTTCTCCAGAAGATATTCAACAAGCTCTTTTTGAAATATTTAAGTTAATAGATGAAAAAGATGAAGGTAAGTCTTCAGAAGAAGGTGGTCCTCAAAAGAATAATAAAAAGACAAAAGCCAAAAAAGAAGAAAAACTTAAAGAAGTAAAAGAAGAACTAAAAGAAGATGATACAGAGAAGAAGAAAAAAGATTTGAATCAAGTATCTGAAGATGGCTCTAATAAAATAGATAGAGTTCTTATAGTAGAAGATGATGCTATTTCTCAAAAAATTATTGAAGGCTATTTAAAGAATGATGCCCATACTACTAAAGTTGCAGGAAGTGGTAAAGAGGCTATAGATTGGATTAAAGCAGAAGAGTTTGACCTTATACTTATGGATATAAATATGCCTGGTATGAGTGGGTTGGAAACAACAAAAAGAATAAGGTCTTTAGAGGATAAGAAAAAGGCTGAGGTTCCTATTATTGCTGTTACAGGTAATGTTTCTGAAGAGGATATACAAGATTGCAGAAAAGCTGGGATGAATGATTTCATTGGTAAGCCTGTCGACCCAGATTATCTAAGAGGTGCTATGCTTAGAATGGCAAATGTAGATGCTGTTGGTTCAGGATTCTCTTTTGAGAGTGTTAACAAAAACTTAGAAAAGAATAAAATACCTGTTCCAAAACATAAAAACCCAGTATCTTTAGAGGTATCTGTGCAAATTGAGAAAAATGAAGAAGTTAAAGGACTTCCTTATGTTCTTGTTGTCGAGGATGATCCTGTTTCTCAAAAGATAGTATCTGAATATTTGGTGTCCTTTAAATATAATCCAGTAGTTGTTGGGTCTGCGGAAGAAGGTTTGAGCCTAATAGATAAGAATAACTTCTTAGCGATATTGATGGATATTGATTTGCCCGGTATTAGTGGATTAGAAGCTACTAAAAAAATTAGATCTTTAACAGATGAAATGAAGGCAAATACACCTGTGATAGCTATAACAGGTAATATAAAACAAAAAGATGTAGAGTTATGTAGAGAAGTAGGGATGAATGACTTTATAGGTAAACCAATTAACCCTAACTATTTAAAGGGTGCGTTAGAAAGGAACAGAGGATCTGTGGAAAAAATAGATTTACAAGAAGAAGAATTAATGAAGCATTTAGATATGGAAGTGTTAGGAAATCTTAAGAAAAGTTTCTCTTTAGATGTTTTCCAAGGTCTTGTTGCTCAATTTGGAGCATCTTCACAAGAGGCACAAAAAGACTTGCTAGAAGCAATATCTGAGAATGATAGAGATCAAATAAAATCAAAAGCTCATTTGCTAAAAGGAATGTCTAGAAATATTGGTCTTAAAATTGTTGGTAACTTTATGGAAGCTCTTGAAAAAGACTCTCAAAAAGAAGAAATGCAAGATTTAAAAGATATGGCTGTAGAAGCAGACGAAGTATTAGAAGAAGCAAAAGCAGCTCTTAATGCTTGGCTTGAAAATTGGACTGATTAATTTTAGCATAAAGAACAGTGTAAATAGAGAAAAAGATTTCGATCTTTTTCTCTATTTTTTTATCCGCTTGATTTTATAAAATTTTATTTTTTATTTAAAACAATAATTGATTTTATTTTCTTTTTCTGTTATAAAAAAGCTCTATGGAAGAAATAAAAAAAGTTGCAAATAGCCATTATAAATATGGTTTTGTAAGTGAGATAAAAAGCAATAAGATACCAAAGGGGCTTAATGAAGAAATTATTAAACTTATTTCTTCTAAAAAAGAAGAACCAGAGTGGTTGTTAGAGTTTAGACTTAATGCTTATAGCAAATGGTTGCAAATGAAAGAGCCTAAGTGGGCTAAGCTAGATTATCCAGAAATAGATTATCAAGATATTTTCTATTATTCAGAACCAGAGAATAAAGAAGATAAAGAGCTTAAAGAAACTTATGAAAAATTAGGTGTTCCTATAAATGAGACTCAGGAAAATAAAATTGCAGTTGATGCTGTTTTTGATAGTGTCTCTGTAATTACTACTCATAGAAAAGAGTTGGAAGATTTAGGCATAATTTTCTGTTCGTTCTCATCTGCTGTAAAGAATCATCCAGAGCTAGTTAAGAAATATTTAGCTACAGTTGTTCCTGCAACTGATAACTATTTCGCTTGTTTGAATTCTGCGGTATTTTCTGATGGTAGTTTTGTTTACATTCCTAAAGGTGTTAAATGCCCAATGGATCTATCCACATATTTTAGAATTAATAGTGAAAAAACAGGGCAGTTTGAGAGAACTCTAATCGTGGCAGATGAGGGTGCTTCTGTATCTTACTTGGAAGGTTGTACAGCTCCTCAAAGAGATGAAAATCAATTGCATTCAGCTGTTGTTGAATTAGTTGCTCTTGATGGTGCTGATATTAAATACTCCACAGTACAAAATTGGTTTGCAGGAGATGAGCAGGGCAATGGTGGTATATATAACTTTGTTACCAAAAGGGGAACTGCTTACAATAATGCAAAAATTAGTTGGGCTCAAATTGAAACAGGATCTGCTATAACATGGAAGTACCCTAGTTGTATTCTTAAAGGAGATAATTCAATAGGAGAGTTCTATTCAATAGCTATAACTAATAATTATCAGCAAGCTGATACAGGAACAAAGATGATACATATTGGGAAGAATACAACCTCTAAGATTATTGCAAAAACTATTAGCTGTGGTAAATCGGAATCTTCATATAGAGGAATGGTAAAAGTGCTAAAAAATGCAGAAAATGCCAGAAATTATACTCAATGTGATAGCCTTCTTATAGGAGATAAATGTGGTGCTCATACATTCCCAGTGGTAGAGAATGATAACAAAAGCTCAATATTAGAGCATGAAGCTACTACATCTAAGATTTCAGAACAACAGTTGTTTTACTGTCAGCAAAGAGGTGTAAAAGAAGAGGATGCAGTATCTCTTATAGTAAATGGATTTTGTGCAGATGTTATGACTAAGATGCCATTAGAGTTTGCCTCTGAAGCACAAGAATTGATTAGTTTATCCCTAGAAGGATCAGTAGGTTAGATAGGAAATAAAAATGCTAAAAATAGAAAACTTAAAAGTAAAAGTACAAGATAAAGAAATTATCAAGGGATTGAGCTTAGATATTAATCCTGGGGAGGTTCATGCTATAATGGGTCCTAATGGAGCAGGTAAGTCTACACTTTCTTATACTCTTGCAGGTAAAGAGGGTTATGAGGTAACTGATGGTCATGTAGATTTTAAAGGTCATAACCTATTAAACATGAGTATTGATGAAAGAGCAAATAATGGTTTATTCTTAGCTTTTCAGTATCCAGTTGAGATAGAAGGTGTTACAAATAATACATTTTTAAGAATGGCAATAAACTCAAAGAGAAAGTTTCTTGGAGAAAAAGAAATGAATACTTTAGAGTTTATGAAAGCTCTATCAGCAAGTATTAAAGATTTACATATTCATTCTGATATGGGTAAAAGAGGAGTTAATTCTGGATTCTCAGGTGGAGAAAAGAAAAGAAATGAAGTCTTGCAAATGACTATGCTACAGCCAGATATGATAATTATGGATGAGACGGATTCGGGCTTGGATATTGATGCTCTACGAGAAGTCGCAGACGGTGTTAATAGACTTAGAAGTGAAGGTAGGTCGTTCTTAATTATTACTCACTATCAACGATTGTTAGATTATATACAGCCAGATTTTATTCATGTTTTAGCAGATGGAAAAATAACTAAAACAGGTGATAAGAATCTTGCTCTTGAGCTGGAAGAGACAGGGTATAAATCATAATGCTTAATGTAACAGAAAATACAGAACATAGAATTATAGATGCTCACAGTGAAGATGTCATTGTCGTAAAAAGAAATGCAAGACTATATCTGTATTTATTAGATAGTGAAGATGATGTTTGCCTAAAAGTAAAACAAGAAGAAAAATCTTATTTTGAAACTTTTTTCATAAATAAAGCTAATAGTATAGATATTAGTGTCAATATGGAGTCAGAAAATTGTGAAGCGAATATAGCGGGTGTTTACTCTTTAAAAGATAAACAAGAAGCTAATATTAACATAAATGTTTTCCATGATAAGCCAAAATGTTCTTCCTCAATAAATATTAGAGGTATTGCAAAAGACAAATCAAGAGCAAATCTTCTAATGAAGAGTTTGGTTGCTGAAGGAGCTGTTAAAACAGAAGCTAAACAGTTGCACAGAGCTATGGTACTATCAGATGATGCAAAAATTATGGCTAAACCAGAGTTAGAAATTTATAATGATGATGTTCAGTGTGCTCATGGTAATACGGTTGGAAACTTGGATAAAACAGCAGTGTTCTATTTGCAAAGTAGAGGGATTCCAGAATCCTTGGCAAGAGAAATGCTGATTGATGGATTTTTAGATGAAGCTGTAAAGTTTGTTAGTGATAATTCTATAAAAGAGAAAATATTTGATCTTATAAACGAGAATAAAAATGATTAAGAAAATCATAGGCAAGATAAAAGAAATAAATCAGCAGATAAACACAACTTCTGCTATCGTGTCTTTGTCTGCTAAAGTTGCTCGTGCTGGAGATGATGATTTGTTCTTAAAAAAGAAAGTTTTTTTTGATATCTTTAAATCAAAGAAAGAGGAAATAGGCAATGTTGAAAGAATATTTGATTTATCCTCTAAAGAAATTAAAGGGTTTGATTTGCATGCAAAGGTTCTTTATAAAAAATTTAAGAAATACCCAGAAGTCTTGGAAGAGTTATTGTCAGCTTTTATACAAATAGCTAAAGCAAATGGTAAGCTTAGTGATGAGGCTTTAGAAGAGATAAGAAGTGTTGCAAAAATATTTCAAATAGATAATAGTTCTTTTTTAAGGATTTGTAATATAAATAATGTTTATGATTTATCAAATCCGTACTTCATTTTAGGAGTTAATGAGGGAGTTTCTAAAGAAGAGCTTAAATTAAGATATCATTATCTTGTGAAAAAATATCATCCAGATCATTTAATTGCTTGCGGAATGCCTGTAGAAATGATAAGTCTTTTAGAAAAGAAAATGGCAGAAATAAACAAAGCTTACGAGCTAATTAAAGAAAAGAAAAAATAATATGACAGAAGTAAGTAGAGTTGTAGCAGCTCAAATATTAAAGAATTGTATAAATGACAAAAAGAGTTTAATCCATGCAATTAATAGTAACTCAAAATATGCAAAACTAAAGCAAAATGATAAAAATTTTGCAATGCTATTGGTTAATGAGTGCTTAAGACATATGGGGCAATTAGATGTTGTCATTAATAAGTTTTTAGCAAATCCTAAAAGAGTGCCAATTGACATCATGTATGTTCTAAGAGTAGCGGCAGCTGAACACTTTTTTGCAGAGTCTCCAGATTATGCCGTGGTTAATAATGCAGTAAATGCAACTCAATTTATGAAGAAAACAAAATTAAAAGGTTTGGTTAATGCTGTAGTTAGAAAAATATGTAAAATAGATAATCTAAATAATATTGATGTTTCCCAAAATTTCCCTAAATGGTTAGTTGAGTCATGGACAAAACAATATGGTATAGAAAAAACAAAAAGTATTATGGAATATTCTCTGAAGAGATATCCTTTGTACATTAATGTTAAATCAAATCCAGATAAATGGGAAAAGGAATTAGAAGCAGAAGTTGTATATTCTAAGGCTTCAAGTGAATTTGGGTCTTTGTTGAAATGTAGAGATAGCATGAATGTCCCAAATGCAAGTGGATTCTCAGCAGGAGAGTGGTGGGTTCAAGGGTTTGAGAGCTCTTTGCCTGCAAGGTTGCTAGGTGATATAAGATCTAAAAGAGTATTAGATTGTTGTGCTGCTCCAGGAGGAAAAACTGCTCAGCTTGCAAATGCTAGAGCAGATGTAATAGCAATAGACAAGAATAATAAAAGATTAAAAATTCTTTCAGAGAATATGGAAAGATTAAGCTTTGATGTTAAAATTGAAGAGGCAGATGCAACTAAATATGACGAGGGTAATTTTGATGCTATTTTGATTGATGCTCCGTGCTCTGCTACGGGGACAATTAGAAAAAATCCCGATGCTTTATATTTTAAAAAGCCTCAGCAGATAAAAGATTTGGTAATTTTACAAAAAGATATTCTAAAGAATATTTCTAATCTTCTTCAAGTAGGAGGAACTATGATTTATTCTACATGTTCTCTGCAAAAAGAAGAAGGTGAAGAGCAGATTAAAAACTTCTTAGATAGTAATAAGAATTTTGAACTACTTCCGGTAAAACCTGAAGAGGTTGAGGGATTATCCTCAATTATAAATAAAGAAGGTATGATTAGAATAATACCTTCAGATATAAATGAGCATATATCAAGCGATGGGTTCTTTATTGCAAGATTAAAAAGGATAAAGTAATTTATTATATCATTAATAGCTTTTTAGCTTGTTGATGATTATAAAAGAAAGGTGAATTATGATTATAGATACTCATTGTCATTTAGATGAATTGACACCATTAGAGCTTAAGCAAGTTATAGATAATGCAAAAGCGGTTGGTGTTGAAAAGATGATAACTATTGCAGCAGAGAGAAGAGAATTCGAGATATCACAAAAAATAGCAGAAGAAAATGATAGCCTTTATTTTGCAGTTGGGATTCATCCAGAAGCTTTAGAACAAGATTTGGAAAAAGTTTATAACGATTTAATCTCTTTTTCAAAGCATCCAAAATGTGTTGCTATTGGAGAAAGTGGACTAGATTATTCATATAAAGATATTTGTAAAGAATCTCAAAAAGCTAATTTTATTAAGCATATAAAGGCTAGTGAAGATACAGGTTTACCTCTTGTTATTCATAATAGGGACTCAGATGAAGATATGATGAGAATTATGGATAAGTATCATACAGGAAAATCAAAAGTTATTATACATTGTTTTTCTGCTGGGATTGAGTTGGCAAAATGGGCGATTGAAAAAGGGTACTATATCTCTATATCTGGAATAGTAACTTTTAAAAATGGGTCTAATGTTAGAGATGCAGTTTGCTTATGTCCTATAGAACAACTTTTAGTAGAGACTGATTCTCCATATTTAGCACCTGTTCCTTATAGGGGTAAAAAGTGTGAACCTGCTTATGTGATTGAGACTTTTAAAAAGGTAGCAATGTTAAAGGGTGTTGAAGAAGATGCTTTAGAAAAACAGCTTGAAGATAATTTTAAAAATATTTTTTTAAAAGCTTAAGTGCTTTTAAATAGAAGTTAATCCAAAATCTTATGTAAATATATTATTTATATGGAGGTTTGTCTAAGCCTTTAGGGGAAGATGTGAATATTTCAACACCATCTTTTGTGACTCCGATAGAATGCTCAAATTGAGCAGATAGGCTTCTGTCTTTTGTTACAGCTGTCCATCCATCGCTTAGTATTTTAGCATCGTATTTACCAGCATTGATCATAGGCTCTATTGTGAAGAACATCCCTTCTTCTAGAGTTATATTGTTATGCAATTTGCTTTTATAATGTAGTACCATAGGCTGAGTATGAAATTCTTTACCCAATCCATGTCCGCAAAAATCCCTAACTATAGAAAAGTTATAAGGTTTTGTTACTTGTTCAATTATTTCACCAACTTCATAAAGTTTCATTCCTGGTCTAACAGCATTAATCGCAGCCATAAGAGCCTCGTAAGTTTTATCAATTAACTTTTGAGCTCTTACAGATGTTTTTCCTACTGTAAACATTCTGCTAGTATCTCCGTACCAACCGTTTAATATAACCGTTACATCAATGTTTAAAATATCACCATCTTTAAGTACTGTTTTTTCATCAGGTATGCCATGGCAAATTACATTGTTAAGGGAAATACAAACTTCTTTAGGGTATCCATTATAATTTAAAGGGGCTGCTATAGCTCCATTATCTTTTATGAACTTTGCACATAAATCATTAAGCTCTAATGTTGATATGCCTTCTTTAACAAAATCTGTTATATAGTCAAGTGTTTCAGCTGCTAGCTTACCAGCTTTTCTCATGCCATCAAAATCTTTTTCTGACCAAATTGGAATATTGTCTTTATTTTTTATCATTTTAAAGCATCTCCGATAGAATAGAAGCAACCGCAATATCTTTGTCTATAAAAGTTCTCTTCACGAGATATTTTATTTGGCTCTTCTTGGTTTATAATTTCTCTCCAGTTTTGAGCCCAAAAATCAACATTTTTAAATTCTTTTACCGCTTCTTTACCAGAGTTTGTAACTATTATAAAGTCTTTAAATTTAGATATTGATAGAGTTGATGATATTATATCAAAGTCATTTTTAGAAGCATATTTGGCTGTTTTATATAATCTATGATTTATACACTTACAGCATCTCTTGCCTCTTTCTGGTTGTAATTCTAATCCTCTTACTGCTTCTTCCCATTGTTTTTTGCTTTTTTCATCTTCAGCTATTATAAGCGGAACTTTAATTTTTTTACAATATCTAATTAACTCCTGTTTTCTCTTCTCATATTCTTTTGAAGGGAAGATGTTAGGGTTGTAGAAAAAAACAGTAAAATCAATACCAGAGTTTTTTAACTCTTTAGCAATAGCACAACAGCAAGGTGCACAACATGCATGTAATAGGAGTTTTTTATTTTTTTCTGGTAATTTAATCATATTTAAGCTATAACATAAAAAATAAAAAAATCAAGTAAAAAGGTAATAAAAATGGATATTAATTTCGCTTTTGAGTTTTTCTCATGGACTGCTATATTTATAGTTTCAATAGCATATTGGTTGCAGGTAATAAAAATTCATAAACATAAAGAGGTGAGGGATTTATCTTTATACTCTTATTCTGTTTTAACATTGGGTTACTTCATGCTTTTGATCGAATCAGTATGTCATTTCAATTTAATCATTTTTGCTAAATCTTTAGCTGTTTTTATACCTTGTTTGTTGATTGTTTTTTTAATTCAGCATAACAAGCATTGTGAATGGGTCGATGAAGATAACTTTAAATGTATTCATTGTGGTAAAGTTTTGCAACCGTATCACTTGTTTTGTTCATCATGTGGTAAATCAACATTAAGAAAAAAATATAAATAAGTTAAAATAAACTTTGTGTTTTTTGAAAATATGTGTTATTTATATAACATATATTGGTAATGTTATTAGTTTAATAAGAAAGAGGTAGTTTTGATATTAAAGGGTATTGAAGGTAGTAGTGTTGTTGTTAAGAGAGATGAAAGTTTAGATAAATATCTTATTTGTTTGTTAAAAGAGATTGCAAATGGTTGTGTTAAAGGGTCTAAAGTTGTTGCCGACAACTTTGTAGTTCATGGAGATCATGGCTACTCTTTTGAAATCGGGGGAATGCACTATACAATGGTTGAGGGTATGGATTTTACCCCAATGTTTGATAGAATTATTAAAACTAGATCTTATAGAAAATATAAATTAAAATTAGCGGCTTAATTCTTAGAGTCTAAAATGTTTTTAGCTGTTTTCCAGTTTGGAAACTTCATTTCTACTAGATTATGAAAATCTTTAGAGTGATTGTTGTGAGTTTTATGTGCTAGTTCGTGTATTATCACATAATCTATACATAATGAGGGATACATAATAAGTTTCCAGTTGATTTTTATTTGATCAGATAAACCTTTTTTATGATAAGATCCCCAACGACTTTTAAATTCTCTAATTTTTAATGGAGGAGCTTTTTTATAATCAAAAAGCGTGGCATTGCTTTTATATCTATCTGAGATAAATTCTGTAGCTTCCTTTTTAAACCAGTTAATTAATAATTTCTCATGATTTTTAATGTCATCTTTTTTTGAGAAAACTATTATTTCCTCATCATCTAGTATAACTTTGTCTTGTAAAGACTTGTTCACTATTATTAGTTTGTAGTTGTTCCCTAAGAATGGGATAATGTCTCCATGATTAAATGAAAGTTTAGGTTTCTTGCTTTCTATGTCTAAATGTTTGTTTATCCAAGATTGTTTTTCTTGAATTAAATCAGCAATCATTTTATCAGAGCACTTTAAAGGAGCCTTGACAATAACCTCTCCGTTTTGTACTTTTATAGAAAGAGTTTTTCTAGAGCTCTTATATATCTTGTAATCTATATTCATAATTAAAATAAATAACATTTGTGTAAAAATATATCAAATAAAAAAAGAGTTTGAAAAAAAATAAAAAAAATGCTAAAAGAATACTACTAATATATTAGGAGATTTATTATGAAAAAAATATACCTTTCAGTGTTAATGCTAAGCATTTTATCTGCTTGTGGTGGTGAAGCTGTATATCCTACAAGAGTAAGAGGTGAGGCTCAAGCTGTTTATGGCAAGCACGATAAAGCTTTTGGAGAAGATGGTTTAGATATATTCTCTAATGAAGAGGAAAAGCAAAATATAGGTATAGGTGTTAATGCTTTCTTATGGAGAGCAACTTTAGATGTTGTTTCTTTCATGCCTGTTGCTTCTGCTGATCCATTTGGAGGAGTTATTCTAACAGATTGGAAAACTTCATTAAAAGATGAAGGCTATAGGTATAAGTTAAACATATATATTTTAGACAAACAGCTTAGAGCAGATGGTGTTAAAGTGTCTGTATTTAAGCAAAAGAGAGATGAGAATGGTCAATGGCAAGATGTAGATATAGATGATGCAATGGCTACTCAAATTGAAGATTCAATATTAACAAAAGCAAGAGAACTTAAAATACAAGAGGTGAAAGCTAACTAATGGAAAATGAAAAATATAACTTTAAAGTAATTGAAGAAAAATGGCAAAAGTATTGGGAAGAAAATAATACTTTTAAAACAGAGATAGATAATGACAAAGAAAAATATTATACTCTGATAGAGTTCCCATACCCTTCAGGATCTGGATTGCATGTTGGACACCCTAGATCGAACGGAGCTATGGATGCTGTGTCAAGAAAAAGAAGAATGGAAGGATATAATGTTCTTTTCCCAATGGGGTTTGATGCTTTTGGTGCTCCTGCTGAACATTATGCTATTAAAACAGGAATACATCCAAGAGAAGCTGTTGATGAATGTAAATCTATATTTACAAAACAGTTGAAAAAACTTGGTTACAGCTTTGATTGGGATAGAGTTGTTTCTACAACAGATCCTGATTTTGTAAAATGGACACAATGGATGTTTTTGAAATTCTATAAGTCTGGTTTGGCTTATAAAGCTGATAGCACAATTAACTGGTGTGATCATTGTAAAAGAGCCTGGACAAATGAAGAGCTTGAAGGTGGAAATTGTGAAAGGTGTAAAGGTCCAGTAGAACAAAGAGTTAAGTCGCAATGGACTTTGAAAATGCAAGACTATTCAGAAAAGCTTTTGGAAGGCTTAGAGACAGTTGATTACTCAGAGAGTATTAAGACCTCTCAACAAAACTGGATTGGTAAATCTGTTGGTGCAGAAATTGATTTTAAAATTAACTTAGGTGAAGAAAAGCTTTCTGTTTTCACAACTAGAGCAGATACATGTTTTGGTGTTACTTTTATGGCAGTGTGTCCTGAGCATGAATTATTAACAAAATATATGAGCTCTTTTGGTAATGCAGAAGAAGTTAAATCTTATATCGATGAAGCTAGACATAAAACAGATTTAGAAAGACAAATCGCAGCTGGTGAAGCTAAGGTTAAAACAGGTGTTGAAATTCAAGGATTAAAAGCTATTAATCCATTCAATGGAAAAGAAATTCCTGTATTCGTAGCTGATTATGTTTTGTCAGGTTATGGTACGGGTGCTATCATGGCAGTTCCTGCTCATGATCAAAGAGATTATGATTTTGCTAAAGCATATAACTTAGATATAGTTCCTGTTTTAGAAGGAGGAAATATTGAAGAGGAAGCTTGGACACAAGAAGGTGCTCATATTAATTCTGAATTCTTAAATGGTATGGGTAAACAAGAGGCTATTGATGCTGCAATATCTTTCCTAGAAGAAAAAGAGTGTGGTAAAAAAGCAATTAACTATAAAATGGGTGATTGGTTATTTACTCGTCAAAGATATTGGGGAGAACCAATACCTATGATTAATTGTCCAAAGTGTGGTTGGGTTACAGTTCCAGAAAAAGAACTTCCTTTAGAATTGCCAGAAATGGATGAATTTTTACCAACAGATGATGCTGATGCTCCATTAGCAAGAGCTACTGATTGGGTTAATTGTACATGTCCAAAATGTGGCGAATCTGCTAAAAGAGAAACAGATACAATGCCTGGTTGGGCTGGCTCTTCTTGGTATTTCTTAAGATATATGGATCCTAAGAATGATGATGCATTCGCAAGTCAAGAAGCATTGGATTATTGGGGCAAGGTTGATTGGTATAATGGTGGACAAGAACATACGACTCGTCATTTATTATACTCTCGCTTCTGGTATAAAGCTTTAAGAGATGCTGCAACAGGAGATAATCCAAATAACTATAGCTACTTAAAAGATGATGATAATATTTGTACAGCAGTATTGCCAGAATATGAACCATACAATAAGAGAACATTCCAAGGTTTGATTTTAGGCTCAAATGGGGAGAAAATGTCAAAGTCTCGTGGTAATGTTGTAAATCCAGATGATGTTATTGCAGAATATGGAGCTGATGCTCTTAGAATTTATGAAATGTTTATCGGTCCATTTGAGCAAGCAGTTGCTTGGAATGAAAACTCTTTAGTTGGAGTGTTTAGATTCTTAAAAAGAGTTTGGGCTATGCAAGATAAATTAGGTGATGTTGAGTTATCAGACAAAGATGAAAATGTTCTTCATTCTACAATTAAAAATGTAAGTGAAAGAGTAGAAACAAATTCTCATAACACAGTTATATCTGCTTTAATGGAAATGCTAAATTACATGGCTGATAAAGATGTTGTTTCTAAGGAAATGTATGCTCCATTTATTCAAATGTTATCTCTATATGCACCTCATATTTCAGAGGAAATTTGGGAAGTTTTGGGTAATAAAGAAAGCATTGCTTTCGCTTGTTGGCCTAAGTATGATGAAGAGAAAACAAAATCATCTACAGTTACAATAGGTGTGCAAGTTATGGGTAAACTTCGTAGTGAAGTAGAATTAGCTCCAGATGCATCAGAAGATGATGCAAAAGAGCTGGCTCTTTCTGATCCAAAAGTTCAAAAATTTATAGAAGGTAAAACAGTGAGAAAATTCATCTATGTTCCTGGTAGAATTATCAACATTGTTGCAAACTAGTATTATGAAAAAATATTTAATAATTTTAATGCTAATGGTTTTATGCTCTTGTGGGTTTAAACCTTTGTATCATAAAAACGAAGCTCCTCTTGGGAAAGTATCTGTTTCTCGAGAGGTGTTCGTAGATGTTATTCCAAATCGTGAAGGTCAAATTTTAAGAAGTTTATTAAAAAATAGAATATCAACAGCAGGTGCTGGAGCTAGATATAAACTTAGAGTAAAACTTAGAATAACTTCAACTGATTTAGGACTTAATATAGATGATGTTGCAACGAGAAAAGTGCTTTGGATGAAAGCTGATTTCCAAATGTTAGAACAAGGTAAGGTCATAATGAAAGGAACAACTTCTAATAATGTTTCCTATGCTATTAATGATAATGAGTTTACTACAATGACAGCAAGAGGTAATGAGATTGAGAAATCTTTGGAGCTTATTGCTGATGATATAAAATTAAAAGTATCAGCTTTCTTAAATCAAATAGATCTATAAAGGTTTTAAATCCATTTTATAGAGTTCTTCATATTTCTTTTTAATACGAAGTTGTTCTTCTTTTTGTAGTCTTTCGTATCTTTCGTCCTTGTCTTCAAATTTATTATCTAAAAGAACTTTTCTTTCTTCTAGATATTCATTACCTATATAACGATGGTCTTGCCAGCGGTTTTCAAGAATATCAAGAACTTCTCCCATCTGGTTTAGATCAACATGGTTATCATCAGATATTTGTAGTTCAAATAACAAATAATTATAGAATCTCTCTCCTAGCCATTCCCATTGCTTTGTTACAGGGTATTTCTTACCCATTATATACATTTGATATAATACGAACTCTCCTGGGTTGTTTTCATCTTCATCGTAAACCATATGAATAAGGTCAAACATATGTATATGCTTAGTCTTTCTCTCCCCTTTTTGCATGTATTTTATGTTTGCATCTATTTTATTGTTTTTTCTATCTCTATCAATAGAGTATATTAAAGCACCATCTTTAAGTTTTTTCTCCATATTGAAGCTGTCGTTTCCATAATTTGGATCCAAAAACTCTTTTGCTTGTCTTTTGAGTTCTTTACTTAACTCATCATTTTTAAGCTGTATTTTGCTAACAAGATTCTTTAATATATCTTCTTCTGTTAAGCCGTCAGTATCTATGCTATTTAAATCGCTATCTTCTAAGGCTTGGATTAAACACTTATAAATTATATTGTTACTGAGATCTTCTTTATGTAGCTTCCTATCAGAGTCTAAACCTTTTTCTTTTTTCCATATTTTATATTTGTTTTCCTCTGCTATCTCTTTATCTTTTTCTTTTTGCTCATCAGAGGCAAATATATCAGGAACCTCATGAGCTATCTCTTTAATGAATCCGTCATAATGTTTGCGGTCATGGTCTTTCCCATCTACAACTTCTCCTGCTATATGAGAAAAAAGTTTTTCAGCAAAGATTAGATTAGCTGGATATGGAACATACTCTAATCCTAAAATATTTATTTTTTTTGCTTGTATTTTTTCATTGCTATCTTCATCGTATTCAATTGTTACAAAGTTCTCAAATGGAGTGTGTTTACCGAATCCGTCATCCATTGTCCTATCGATTCTTGCAACAACTTTGTTTTTATGTCTGTATATATGAATTTCTTTGTAAAACTTTTTATCTTCTCTTGTTACAAAATCAAATGAGTCGTCATTACCTTTGCCTTTAGCAATAAAGTCTCTAACTTCTTCAATCAGCTTAGACTTTTGTTCTTTGTTATGAGCTTTTATATTTGATGTAAGTCTCTTTATCAAGTCTAGAGGAGTCTCTTTCCAGACCTCTTTTTCTAGATGATGGTCTTTCAAAAAAGCTATTTCAGATTTAATTTCATTAATCATATTTGTTTTTCTCTTGTTTTCCTCTTTGTATTAAAATTCTAGCATTAAAAAATATAAAAAACAAACTTTTTTTGACCTTGATTTTTTGAGCCTTTTGTTGTATAAAGTTCTTCAATAAGAAAATACAGAAAAGGATTTATATGACATCTATAATTGGAAAAGAATATATTATGGCCGCTAGGCTTGGAGCAGTACAACTGTTATATCAAATGCAAACAACAGGAGTATCTGCAAAAAGAGCTCTTTTGGATAAAGATGATTACTTTACAGGTAAAGATTTAGACGGTATTAATTTTAATCCAGCGAATCTAGATCTTTTAACAAAAATAGTTGAAGGTTATGATAATAGAAAAGAAGATGTAGATGGAATAATATCTTCAGTTTCAAAATATGAAATGGATAGATTGGAAATAATACTTCAGTGTATATTGAGAGCTGGAGTTTATGAACTTTTAGAAAATACAAGTGAATATACAAAGCCAAATATAATTTCTTCTTATCTAGATGTAACAAATGCTTTCTATGATAAGAAAGAAATAGGGATTGTAAATGTAATACTTGATAAAATAGCTAAATCTATTTAGCTATTTTTTCTTTTAATTTTATTTAAAGAGTGTTAGGATTTTAATTATGATTAAAAATAAAAAATGTTGGGTTGTAACTGATGGAAAAATAGGAACTCTTAATCAGTGTATAGGGTTAGCAGATAATCTTGTAGATTCTTATCAAATAAAAACAATTACATTAAAAAAAATATGGGATAAAATCAATCCATATATTAGAATTGATTCTATAAATCCTACTACAGAAAAATTCTCAGATAAATATCCTGATATATTAATTGTATCGGGTAGAAAAGCTGTTTCTGTAGGGTTGCATATTAAGAAAAAAAATCCAAAAACTATTTTAATTTGCATACAAGATCCTAGAGTGTCTAGAAAGAAGTTTGACTATATTGTTATTCCAGAACACGATTCTCTAAGAGCAAAAAATGTTATTTTAACAACAGGAGCTATGCATAAGCTTACAGATAAAAAGATAAAATCTGAAGGAAAAAGGTTTGCACATTTATTTAAAAGCTTTAAAAACAAAAAAACAATTGCGGTGCTTATTGGTGGCAATTCAAGAAATCATACTATGGATTTAGAGTTAACCAAAAAAATATGTGATGATATTAAGGAAGCTTCTAAAAAACTACGAGCAAATATTGTATTAACAGCTTCAAGAAGAACTCCTGAGGTTTGTTTTGATTTAATAAAAAAAGAATTTAAAAGGAAGAGAAATACTTATATTTATGATAATGTAAGCGATAATCCTTATTTTGCTTTTATGGATATTGCAGATTATATATTTGTTTCTAGTGATTCTATGTCTATGTTAAGTGAGGCTACTTTTACAGGTAAGCCCGTTTACTTAATTGAACTAAAGGGTGGAAGTAAAAAATTTGATAAATTTCATTGCGAGCTGAAAAAAAAGAAAATCATAAGAGTGCTTGGAAAAGATAAAATAGAAGATTACTCTTATGCTAGAGTTGAAAATGCAAAAGATGTTGCTATGCAAATTGAAGGAGAGATAAAGAATGACAGTAAAAAGTAAAGTTATTGTTCTTGGAACAGGTCCTGCAGGATATACAGCAGGTGTTTATATGGGTAGAGCAAATCTAAACCCAATAATTTTATCAGGAGATGTTGAGGGAGGTCAATTAACAAAAACTACAGATGTTGAGAATTACCCAGGATTTCCAGAAGGAATACAAGGTTTTGATTTAATGATGAAGATGAAGTCTCAAGCTGAAAGATTTGGAGCAGAGATTAAGAGAGACACAATTACAGGAGTCGATTTCTCAAAAAGACCATTTATTCTTAAATCTGATAATGAAACTTATGAAGCAGACTCTGTTGTTATTGCTACAGGTGCAAAACCAAGGACTTTTGGAATTGAATCTGAAGAAAAATATTTAAATAAAGGTGTGTCTTATTGTGCTACTTGTGACGGGTTCTTTTTTAAAGGTAAGACTGTAGCTGTTTTAGGTGGCGGAGATACCGCTGTGGAAGAAGCTTTGTACTTAACAAACTTTTGTAAAAAAGTTTATTTAATACATAGAAGAGATGCTCTAAGAGCAGAAAAAATACAACAGCAAAAGCTATTTGATAATGATAAAATAGAAATCGTTTGGGACTCATTAGTGCAAGAGTTCGTAGGCGATGGAGAAAAATTATCAGCAGTTAGAGTTAAAAATAAAAACACAGAAGAAGTGTCTGATGTTGAAGTGGACGGTGCTTTTGTTGCGATTGGTTATGTTCCAAATAGTCAAATTTTTCAAGGTTCATTAGATATTGATGAGCTAGGTTATATTAAAGTAAAAGAGTATTCAACAGAGACTAGTGTTGAGGGTGTTTTTGCTTGTGGTGATGTTACAGAGCCTAATTATAAGCAAGCTGTTATAGCAGCAGGAACTGGAGCTAAAGCTTCAATAGAAGTTGAAAAGTTCTTAGCTTAAATATATTTAGTGTTTAATAAAAATAAACTCCTCTAATCAGAGGAGTTTGTTTTATTTGTAATATATAACAACCTCATCTTTATCAACATATCCAAGATTTCTTCGAACTTGTTCATCTAGTAAGTCTTTGTCTAGACTATGGCTCTTTAAAGAGTTTATATTGTTTGATAACTTTGTATTGCTGTTTTCTATGTTTTCAAGTTCTTTAGATTGTACAACAATTTCTCTTTGTATTTTAGAGTGTTCAATAAAGCCATATCGTCCAAATAGGAAGTAAAACATAAAATATATTATAAATATAACCAATATTGCACTAGTTATGTTTTTTTTATTTATTTTGTTTGAGTTAAACATTTAGATATCTCTTTATTAAAGCTACATATGAATTGTATTCGTTTTTAACTTTTTGAGTAATTTCTTTTAATTCTCTTTCTTTTTGGAAGTAGAATTCTTGCTTTTGAGCTATAATTTCTGCACCCATGTTGTCTTGCACTAATATCTCTTTTTTATTCTTGTCATTAAGAGTTCTTAATGTTTCTGGTAGTAGAACTAGATATGAGTCTTCACTAATAGAATCTAACTCTTCTTCTGAAAAGTTTATAATCAAAAAGTGTTTTAAAACATTTAAGTCTTTTGAGATTTTATCTACATGCATTCTCAATAATTCACTTTTATATCTATTGTTATTATTTCTTAGTAAAGAAATTAAATCTTCAATTTGTTTTAGTTCTGATTTTTTAAACCTAAGGTTTTTAAGTAAGTCATCTAGAAAAAGCAGAATCTCTTCATTTGAAGCAAAGGCTGATATTTTTCTATATATTAACAAATCATATTGTTTGTTTTTCTTAAAAGCTCCAAAATTTCTGTCTATTATATATAAAATTTTTATAATTGTTAATGATATAAGTACAGTTAAAAAGAATAAATGCCAGAATTCGATGTTATCCCACATTTTGTCTATAAATATAGTTTTTAGTACTGTTAATATTTTTCCCATAATGCTTGTTTTTCCTTTTCGCAAGTATTATAAAAAAGCAGTTCTCTAAAATCAAGAAAAAAATAAAATAACAGTGAAGTAAGCTATAAAAGCTTGCATTGTTAACATTATAACATTCATAAAGTCCTCCCCCTGAACTTTTTTATTGTAATAACATGTAATTTATTATAAAATCGTTAATATGATAAAAAAGATTGAAAAAGATTACGATAATAGCAGGTTAGATAGGTGGTTATTAAAAAATAAGCTTGTTAATTCTGCAGTAGAGGCTCAAAAGTTTATAAGAACAGGTAAGGTTAAAGTTAATGGGAAAAAAGTTAAAATAAATGCAAGAGTTTGTTTTAATGATGAGGTTTGTTGTCCAGAAGTTGAAGTTATAAAGTCTAAAAAGAAAAAGTATGAGCCAAACGAAAGAGATAGAAAATTATTAATTGAATCTGTTTTGTATAGGGATGATAATGTTATAGTTATTAATAAGCCGGAGGGGCTTGCAGTGCAAGGAGGTTCTGGCTCTTTTAAAAATTTAGATTCTATGCTTGAGGTTTTAAGATTTGGGAATAAAGAAAATCCAAAGCTTGTTCATAGATTAGATAAGAAAACATCTGGAGTTTTAATTCTTGCTAGAAACAATAAAACAGCTCATAAAATGTTAGAAGGCTTTAAACAGAAAACAATTAAAAAGGTTTATGTCGCATGGGGGTGGGGCAGTACCAGCAAAAAAGAAGGGGTTATAAATTATCCTTTAATGAAGAAGTTAGGAAATAATGAAAGAGTAGTTGTTAGTGTAAATGGTAAGGAAGCGGTTACAAGGTATAAGGTTTTAGATAAATATGAGAATAAAGCTACTCTGTTTGAATTATATCCAGAGACAGGAAGAATGCATCAAATTAGGGTTCATTTGCAAAAGATAGGTTGTCCTATAATTGGCGATGGTAAATATGGTGGTAAGAAAGTTTATCTTAAAGAGTTTAAAGATAGAATGTATTTACATGCTAAGAAAATAACTTTTCCAAACCCATCAAATGAAGAGAAAATGATTAGTGTAGAGGCTCCTTTGCCTGACTGCTTCTCAAGATAAAACTTGCTTTTTTAAATAAAAAAGGTTATAAGATTACAAGTTCTAAAGAATATTTAATAACTTAAGGAGAAATATAATGTTCGATTTAACAGGTAAAGTTATGTTACTAACTGGTGCCGCTGGTGGTATTGGAAGAAAAATTGCAGAAACTGCATTTGCTCAAGGAGCAACTTTGGTTTTAACTGATAGAGGTGCTGAAGGTCTTGATGCTTTAAAAGCTTCTCTAGGTGATGACTCAAGAGTATTCACAATCGTAAAAGATTTAGCAACAGAAGATGATGCTAAAGCTCTTATTGAAGAGTCTGTGGAAATTGCTGGGGCTGTTGACATTTTAGTTAACAATGCTGGTATTACAAGAGATGGTTTAGCAATGAGAATGTCAGATGCTGATTGGGATTCAGTTTTAAGTGTTAACTTAAGAATGCCATTCTTCCTGTCAAAAGCTGCTATCAAACCAATGATGAAAAATAGATATGGAAGAATTATCAATATGGCTTCTATTGTTGGTGTTACAGGTAACCCAGGTCAATGTAACTACTCTGCATCAAAAGGTGGATTAATTGCTATGGGTAAATCTCTTTCTGTAGAAGTTGCTACAAGAGGAATTACAGTTAATGCTATCGCACCTGGATTTATTGCAACTCCAATGACAGATAAACTAACTCAAGAGCAAAAAGATGCTCTTACAGTTAACATTCCTATGAAACAATTAGGATCATCTCAAGATATAGCTAATACTGTTATTTTCCTAGCTTCAGAAGAGTCAGGATACATTACAGGTCAAACTATTAATGTTAACGGTGGAATGGCAAGAGTATAAAATAGATTTTAATTCAATTTTAGATAATTGTTAAAGCCTCGATCTTTTGGTCGGGGCTTTATTTATTGTGTTATTATATACAATAAACAATCTTAACTTTTTTTATATAAGCTAATTTAACCTTTCTCAACATAGCTTAAACATCATTTTTATTTATTTATTTTTAATTAAGTCTATGCATAACTCGTTTTTAAACATGTTTTTAGAAGGGGAAGAAAAAAACTCGACAATATCAATGACTTAGCTGAGGGGAAAAGATGGTTTTTTTGCATTTTTCCTTTGCATTCCGAATCGTAAATGTGTTAAAAATAAATAAACTAAAATATAAAAGAGGGAATTATGACAGAAGAAGTTAAAAAAGAAGAATATGGCGCTAAGTCAATTAAAGTTTTAAGAGGTCTTGATGCTGTTAGAAAAAGACCAGGTATGTATATTGGTGATACAGATGATGGTTCTGGTTTGCATCACATGGTTTATGAAGTATCAGATAATGCTATTGATGAAGCTCTTGCAGGTCATTGTGATAGAGTTGATATTATGATTAATGAAGATGGTTCTGTAACTGTTAGAGATAATGGTCGTGGTATTCCTGTTGGTATTCATCCAGAAGAAGGTGTTTCAGCTGCTGAAGTTATTATGACTCAACTTCATGCCGGTGGTAAATTTGACAGTAACTCATATAAAGTGTCTGGTGGTTTGCATGGTGTGGGTGTTTCTGTTGTTAATGCCTTGTCAAAATGGCTAGAATTAAGAATTTGGAGAGATGATAAAGAACATATCGCAAGATTTGAACATGGTGATTGTGTTGATCACTTAAAAGTTGTAGGAGACACTGTAGGTAAAAAAGGAACAGAAATTACTTTTATGCCTAGTGATGAGACTTTCTCAACTATTGAGTTTAATATTAAAACATTAGAAACTAGATATAGAGAGTTATCTTTTTTAAGTTCAGGTGTTAGAATCTTTTTGACTGATAAAAGAGAAGAAGAGCCAAAAGAAATAGAGTTTTATTGTGAAGATGGATTAAGATCTTTTGTTGAATATCTAAACAAGTCTAAAAATCCGATTCACCCTGAACCAGTTTACGGCTGTTCAGAGAAAGATGACATTACAGTTGAGTTTTCATTGCAGTGGACTGATTCTTATCATGAAACTTGTTTATGTTTTACAAATAATATTCCTCAAAAAGATGGAGGAACTCACTTGGCTGGTTTAAGAGCTTCTTTAACAAGAACAATTAATAGTTATATTCAAGAAACAGGACTTGCGAAGAAAGAGAAAGCATCTCTTTCTGGTGATGATATGAGAGAAGGTTTAACATGTGTTCTTTCTGTAAAAGTTCCAGATCCTAAATTCTCATCTCAAACAAAAGATAAGCTTGTTTCATCTGAAGTTCGTCCAGTTGTGGAAAGCCAAGTTGGAGCAGCTCTTAATGAATGGTTCGAAGAGCATCCAGCAGAGGCTAAGAATATTATTATGAAAGCTATAGAGGCTGCAAATGCTAGAGAGGCAGCTAGAAAAGCTAGAGATTTAACAAGAAGAAAAGGTGCTCTGGATATGGCATCTCTTCCTGGTAAACTAGCAGACTGTCAAGAAAAAGACCCAGCTTTATCAGAATTATTCATAGTTGAGGGAGACTCTGCTGGTGGTTCTGCTAAACAAGGTAGAGATAGAAAAACTCAAGCTATTCTTCCTCTAAAAGGTAAGATTCTTAATGTAGAAAGAGCTAGATTTGATAGAATGCTTAGTTCTCAAGAAATAGGAACTCTTGTTACTGCAATGGGGACATCTATAGGGCCAGAAGAATTTAATGTTGATAAACTTAGATATCATAAAATCATTATTATGACGGATGCCGATGTTGATGGTGCTCATATTAGAACTCTTTTATTGACTCTATTTTATAGACACTTTGCAGAGCTTGTTGAGAGAGGGCATATATATATTGCTCAACCTCCTCTGTATAAGGTTAAGAAAGGTCAAAGTGAGCTATACCTTAAAGATGATAGAGAAATGGATCATTATTTAATATCTTCCGCTTCAGAGCATATGGTATTTACAGATGCTAGAGGTGTTCAAATGGCAGATGTCGATTTGCAGGAGGCTGTAAGAGAAGCTAAGTCAGCTAATTCATATATCTCTAGGTTGAAAAAAATAATTGATAATGAGGTTCTAATTGAACAAATGGCAATAAAATATTTGTTTGATATGAAAGTGCTTGACGACCCAGAGCATGCAAAACAACAAGCTCTTAAAGTTGTGGCAAGAATGGATGCTAGAGAAGAGGGCGGAGTTAAGGCTTGGAGTGTTGATGTATTCCCTGATAAGTATGTGTTTACTAAAACAGTAAGAGGAGTATCTTCTTCTTATGTTCTGGATGCAGAAACAATTGAAACACATGATGCTAAAAAGCTAAACGAAATGGCTGAGTTATTAAGAGAAAAATATATTACTCCAGGTAAAATCTTCAATAAAGGTGAAATTTATGGAGAAATTATGGGGCCTATTGATTTATGCACAAAAGTTATAGATTTAGCTAAAAAAGGTATTTCAATTCAAAGATATAAAGGTCTTGGTGAAATGAATCCTGAACAACTTTGGGAAACAACTCTAGATCCAAATGTGAGATCTCTGCTTCAAGTTACAATTGATGATGCAGCTACTGCTGATGAGACTTTCTCTACTTTGATGGGCGATGTGGTTGAACCAAGAAGAGAATTTATACAAAGTAATGCTCTAAATTCAAACATTGATATATAATATATATCTTTAATTTTATTAAAAGCTCTCTCTAATTTATTGATAAGAGGGAGCTTTTTTTATAAAACATTACAAAATGTAACACAAAATTTGTTTACTCCTATTTATAGTCGTGATAAATATGAAGTCAGGAAGGTGAATTTTTATGAATAAAGTTATTGAAATGCCAAGAAAAAATAAAAGCAATATATTGTTTCAACAAACAATACAAGATGAAATACATTGTAATGGTATTGGATTGCATTCAGGTAAAGACATAAATATGACATTTATGCCAGCTGAAGCTAATACAGGGATTGTTTTTGTCAGAACTGACTTAGAAGATGGAAAAAATATAATAAACGCAACATGGGATAATGTTGTTGATACTAAGTTATGTACAGTTGTTGCAAATGAATTTGGAGCAAGTGTTGGTACTGTAGAGCATTTAGTCTCTGCTGTTAGAGGTTGTGGTATAGATAACATCTTAATTGAAATTGATGGTGCAGAAGTTCCTATTATGGATGGTTCTTCAGAACCTTTTGTATTCTTATTTGATTGTGCTGGCATCAAGCAACAAAATGAGAAAAGAAAAGCAATTAAAGTTTTAAAAGAAATTGTTGTTGATGAGGGAAATAAATCTGTGGTTATGACTCCTGCAGAAAAGAGCTCATTTAGTTTTTCAATTGATTTTGATAGTAAAGCTATTGGTAAACAAGATAAAGACATGCATTTAGATGAAACAGCTTTTAAGAAAGAGATTTCTAGAGCAAGAACTTTTGGTATGCTTAAGGATGTTGAAGCTTTAAAATCTATGGGGCTAGCTTTGGGTGGGTCTTTAGAAAATGCTGTTGTGGTAGAAGATGATAAGATTTTAAACGAAAATGGTTTAAGGTATGCAGATGAGTTTGTTCGTCATAAAATTCTAGATTCAATTGGTGATTTGTTCTTGGCTGGAGCTCCTATAATAGGTAAATTCCATGGGATAAAATCAGGACATGACTTAAATAATAAGCTATTAAGAGCTATCTTTGCAGATAAATCAGCATGGGAAATGGTTGATATGACTGTTGAAGATGAAATGAATGCTGCCTTTAATCTAAAAATGGCAATGTAGTCAAAAATATAAATATATTTAATGTATAAAAAACATAGGTTTAACCCTATGTTTTTTGTATTGAAAAAAATGAAATTTTATGATATAATTAATCTTAACTTAATAATAAAAGGTAACTAATATGGAAAAATTTAAAAGAGAAGCAATCAGGGCTATTTTAAAAGCAAAACCAGAAGAAATTGTAGCTTTGGCTCACTCTCTTCCTGTAAAAAATTTAATAAATAATGCTTCTATACTAATTTCTAAATGTCCAAAGGAACAAAAAGAGGGATTGAAAAAGTATATATCTGATGTAAGAAGAAAAGAAGAATCTGTTTCTTTATCTGGTAAGGGTCTGATAAAAACTAAAGCTTTAGACTTAGGGGTTTAAAATGTCTAATAAATATAAGGCTGAGTTCGAAAAAGAATCTTATAAAAAAGCTAAAGCTAGGATTTTAATATCCATGATGGCTTCTGAAAAAAAGGGGTATAAGAATAGTGTTTCTATGCTATATTCAGAAATCATGGGTGAAGAATTCAGATATGATAGACATATATTGAAGCAGGCTCTTAAATCTGCTAACTTAATTGAAATAGTTGATGTTATGTCTCATATGCCGAAAGATTTTGCAGAGAAAATTGAAAATAGAGATTTAATGTTTTTTGCAATAGAGCGAGCTAATGATAAAGGAGTTGATATGGTAGATGTGGCTAAATCTCTTCCTGCAGGTGTTATTGCGGATAAAAGAATTAGGTCTGAAATTGAAGTTAAGGGTTATCAGCAAATAAAAGAAACTGGTGGTTCTCTTGATGATTTTAGAGACTTCATAGAGGATATTAAGTATATTGAATATCAAAAATTACATAATAATAATGTAAAAATAAAAACACTAAGTGGAAAAGTTATACCAAGAGGAAAGTTGTTATCGATAATCTAAGAAAGGTGAAAATAAATGTCAGAGAGAGTTTTAACAATAGCAGAAGTTAAGAAAATGAAAAAAAGAACAGCAGAAAAAAGTAAATTAATAGCTAGAACTATTAAAGAGTATAAAGATAACTTAAAAGATAGAAATATTCTAAGAGAAGACTTAGTTGAAGAGACAATTAACTTAATCACTGTTCATCAAGGATTATTTAGCTCAAGTAGAGTTCCAGAATTATTTAAAGATTTGATACCTGAAGATATTAAAGAGCACAGATGTGTGGTAGAGAAGGGTTTGGAAGTGTGTGACTGTAGAAGAATTCCTTTCCTTTTAGATAGTTTGTCAGATCTCTTTATGTCAAGAGGTGAAAATGAAGATCTAGTTGTTACAGGTATTGAAAAACATGCATCTGGTTATGCTGATAACTTTTATGAAGAAGTTCTTGAAAGAGCTTTACCACTAGAGGTTCTTGAAAGAAGCAGTGTTCAAAATGCTATGAATAGAGGCTTTTTAAAGAAATATGAAGAAGAATACTCATTCTCAGAGAGAGAAAACTCTATTAAATATGATAAAGCTAAAGAAGTTAAGCCTAAGCTTTCTTTTACTTCTGATGCTAAAAGACAGTTAGTTTTAAACTAATTAAATTTTTTTGATATAAAAAACTCTAGCATTTTTTTTATAATTGTGTTAGGGTTTTTCTTGTCGCTAACAAAAAACAGGAAGAATTATGATTTTAGATTTTGAAAAAGATATATCTGAATTAGAGAATAAGATTAAAGAGCTGAAACTTTTATCATGTGAGAATAAAGTAGATATAGGCTCAGAAATTGAAAAATTAAGTGTTAAACTAGAAAAACATTTAAAATCAACTTATGAAAAGTTGACTCCAGAACAAAAGGTTCAGGTTGCTAGACATCCAGATAGACCTCACACAAAAGATTATATAGAATACTTTGTAGAAGATTTTATGCCAATTGCTGGTGATAGACTGTTCTCTGAAGATGAAGCTATTATAAGTGGTATCGGTCGTATTGGTGGGGTTACTTGTATGATACTAGGCCAAGAAAAAGGTTCTGACACAGAAAGCAGAATTAAACATAACTTTGGTATGACTTGCCCTGAGGGTTATAGAAAAGCTCAAAGACTTATGCAACTTGCAGATAGATACAATATACCAGTAATTACTCTAGTTGATACAGCTGGTGCTTATCCAGGGCTTGGAGCTGAAGAAAGAGGACAAGCAGAAGCAATTGCTAAATCAATGGAGGTTTCTTTTGATGTTCAAGTCCCAATTATCTCAGTTGTTATCGGAGAAGGTGGATCTGGTGGTGCTATAGCTATTGCAACAGCAAATAAAGTTATTATGTTAGAAAACTCTGTTTATTCTGTTATCTCTCCAGAAGGTTGTGCTTCAATTCTTTGGAGAAGTGGGAAGTTCACAAAAGATGCTGCAAATGCTCTTAGATTAACAGCAAAAGACTTAAAAGAGTTAGGTATTATTGATGAAATTATTAAAGAGCCTATAGGTGGTGCTCATAGATTTAGAAACCAAATGATGGATGCAGTTAAAGAAACAATTTTAGCATCTCTTAAATCTTATGAGAACATGTCTAGAGAAGAAATTCGTGAAGACAGAAGAAATAAGTTCTTTGAAATGACTAAATAATCTATTTAACAGAAATTAAATATTTGACAAAAAATGAAATCTCTTGTATTTTTAAGAAAAACAAGGGATTTTATTTTTTATGGTAAGACTAAGACAAAAAACATTTGACATACTATCTGATAATAATAGATATAATGATGGGTACAACATATTTAGAGTTTTTATTATATCTCTAATACTGTTTAATGTTTTCTCCCTTTGTTTAGATAGTGTAGAAGCTATAAATCAAGGTTTCTCAATGTGGTTTAAATCAATAGATTTAACAGCAAAAGCTGTTTTCTTTGTTGAGTTTATATTGAGACTTTGGTCTTGTGTGGAAGATAGAAGAGAAGAAAATCGCCATCCAGTTTTTGGTAGATTGAAGTTTATGACACAATTTTTGTCTGTAATAGACTTTTTAGCTTTTATACCTTGGTTCCTATTTCCTATTAATCCAAATACAGCTTTAATTCTAGAGCTTGTTGTGATACTTAAGATTATTAGGTATTCTCCAGCATTGAAAACTCTGGGGGAAGTGCTTTACTATGAGAGAAAACCTGTGTTTGCTGCATTGTTTACAATGCTTATAGTATTTGTTTTCGCTTCAGGTGTTATTTGGGTGCTTGAGAAGGATGTTCAACCAGATACATTCTCTAGCATTCCTGCTTCTATGTGGTGGTCAGTTGCTACTATGACAACAGTTGGTTATGGAGATATTGTGCCTTTAACTCCAGCGGGTAGAATGTTTGGTGGTATAATTGCGGTTATGGGTATTGCTATGTTTACTTTGCCTGCAGGTTTGTTAGCTGCTGGTTTTGCAAGAGAGATAAAAAGAAAAGACTTTATGTTAAACTTTTCCATGGTGTCAAAAGTGCCTTTCTTTAAGGGGCTTGATCCAGAGAGACTTGCTCAGATTACTTCCGTATTGAAGCAAAAACTTGTTCCTGCTAGATTTGTAGTAATTCAAAAAGGAGAAATATCAAATGCTCTTTACTTTATTGCAAAGGGTGAAATGGAAATGGATCTTTCGCATGGTGTTGTAAGTTTAGGAGAAGGAGAATTTTTTGGAGAAGTTAGTGCTCTTGGCGGTGGTGGAATCAGAACTGCTAGTGTAACCTCTGTTACAGAGAGTACTCTGCTTGTTCTTAAGAATGATGATTTGCAAAAATTAGTTGATGGTTGGCCGGAAATCAAAGACAAGTTAAGGCAGGCTATGGCTAATAAGCATTACAACCAGAAAAAACTTTATGAATCTTGGTTGGAAAATGTATCTTAATAAATAGATTTATTATATTATATAAAAATTAGGATTTAATAATTTCAAGCCATTGGTCTTCAGAGATAATCTCTATACCCAATTCTTGAGCTTTTTTAAGCTTAGATCCAGACTCTTCGCCAGCGACCACTAGATTAGTTTTCTTAGAAACACTATTTGAGACTTTAGCTCCCATTTTTTCAGCATTTGCTTTAGCTTCTGCTCTGCTCATTTTAGATAAGCTACCTGTAAATACAATAGTTTTATTAGTTATAGCTGTTTGAGCTGTGTGTATTTCATAGTTTGTTACATTTATTAAAGATACTAGTTTCTCTATTTCTTTGATATTGTGTTTTTCTTTAAAGAAAGCAATTATTTCTTGAGCAACTTTATCACCTATACCATCTATATTTAATAGAGAGTTAAACTCTTCAGATTCTTCAACTGTTGCTTTTTGCATTGACTCTAAAAAGTTTTCTATACTTGTATATCTTTTAGATAGTAGTTTAGCATTTTGCTCTCCTACATATCTTATTCCTAAAGCATAGATAAACTTGTTTAATATAATAGTTCTTTTTTCATTAATGCCATTTATCATGTTGTTATATGATAGCTGTCCCCAACCTTCCCAATTTTGAATTGGAGTATGTAGTTTTGAGTTTTTCTCCTCAATGTTGAATAGGTCTGATGGAGTCTTTATAATGCCTTTTTCGAATAAAAGTTCTATAACTTTGTCTCCCATGCCGTCAATATCAAAAGCATTTTTGCTTGTAAAGTGTTTTATTTTTTCAACTTGTTGAGCCGGACAGGTTAGTCCTCCAACACATCTTCTTATAATATCTTCACCAATTCTTATAGCCTCGCTTCCACAAGAAGGGCATTTTGTAGGGAATTTAAATTCTTTAGAATCTACATCATGTTTTTTCACCTCTGTGATTTGAGGAATAACATCACCAGCTCTTTGAACTATTACAGTATCTCCAACTCTTATATCTTTTCTTATTATTTCATCTTCATTGTGTAGTGTGGCTCTAGAGATAATAACCCCACCGATGTTTACAGGCTCTAATTCTGCAACAGGAGTTAATGCTCCAGTTCTTCCGACTTGAATAGTTATATCTTTTATAACAGTTATGCCTTTTTCTGCTGGGAACTTATGAGCAATTGCCCACCTAGGAGCTCTTCCTACAAAACCAAGTCTATCAATGTAATGCATTTCGTTTACTTTATAAACAGTTCCATCAATGTCATATCCCATGAATGGTCTAGCTTCTTGAACTTTTTGATAATAATATATTAAATCATTTATATCTGAAAAAGTTTGTGCTGGGCCATTTAATTGGAATCCCCATTTAAATAAGTTCTTCCTGAAGCTTTCAATAGTATCTCCTATGCTTTCAGAGTGCTCTCCCCAACCATAAGCACAAAAGTGCAATTTTCTTTTTGCTGTTATTTTACTATCTAATTGTCTTAAAGATCCTGCAGCAGCATTTCTTGGGTTTGCAAATAACTTCTTACCTTCTTTTTCTTGTCTTTCATTTAAAGAAAAGAAGTCTTTTGTTCTCATGTAAACTTCACCTCTAATTTCTAAAACATTAGGTGCATCATCTGGTAAAAATTTAGGTACATCATTAAGAGTCATGATGTTTTTGGTTATGTCTTCACCGAACTCTCCATCTCCTCTTGTTAGAGCTCTAATTAGTTGCCTATTTTCATATCTAAGAGAGCAAGCTAGTCCGTCAACCTTTGTTTCTGCTATTAACTCTGGGTCGTCATTTATTCCTAAGAATCTCTTTACTTTATCTAAAAAATCTCTAACATCTTGCTCGCTGAAGGCATTTCCAAGAGATAACATAGCTTCAGTATGTTTTACTTTTTTAAACTTAGATGAAGCTTTTGAGCCTACCTTTTTGCTAGGAGTATTTTTTAAAATTAACTTAGGAAATCGTTTTTCAATTTTTTCATTTCTTCTTCTTAGAGAGTCATATTCTCCATCAGTTATTTCTGGGCTGTCATCACTGTGATATTTCTCATCGTGATAAGATATTTCTTCAGCTAGAGATTGTAACTCTATAAGTGCATCAGCTTCTACCAGTTTATCTACTGGTATGCTCCTAAACATAGATGCTATCGGTTTCTTTTTAGCCATAATTTCATAATAAACTAAAAAAATATTTTTGCAATCTTTAAAGTATCAAAAAGAAATAATTTGTCTTTTGTAAAAATCTATTGTATAAAAGCTGTATGTTAAAAGTTCAAATATCAGAAGAGTTAAATAAAAAAAGATTGGATTTCTGTTTGGCGAAATCTCTGCCAGAAATATCCAGAAACCAATTAAAGAATTACATAGAGAATGATTATGTAAAAAGTAAAAATTATGAAAAAATATCTCCAGCAACAAAAGTTAAAAAAGGAGATGTGTTTTTCGTTGAAATTCCAGAAGTTAAAGAGGCAATCCCAGAACCACAAGATATACCTATAAACATCGTTTATGAAGATGATGATGTTCTAGTTATCAATAAAGAAGTAGGTATGGTTGTGCATCCTGCTGTTGGTAATTATGATGGGACTCTAGTAAATGCTATACTGTTCCATTGTAAAGATAGCCTTTCTGGCATAGGTGGAGTACAAAGACCGGGAATTGTTCATCGTTTAGATAAAGATACAAGTGGCTTGATGATCGTTGCGAAAAACGATAAAGCACATAAACATTTATCAAAGCAGTTAGAAAAGAGAAAGCTTTCTAGAGTTTATAATGCTATTGTTTGGGGAAATCCATCTCCATCATCAGGAACAATCCTAACTAACATTGGAAGAAGTAAAACGAATCGTAAAAAAATGTCTGTTCTGGGTGAAGATGCTGGTAAAGAGGCAATCACAAATTATAAGACTCTTAAAACATTTGAGAGAAAGCTTTGTTTAGTTGAATGTAAACTTGAAACAGGAAGGACTCATCAAATAAGAGTTCATATGACTCATATAGGTTGTCCTCTTTTAGGAGATCAAGTTTATGGTAGAAGCAAAATCAATAAATATAAATTTACAGATGAACAAAAGGCGATATTGAGATGCTTTGATAGACAAGCTTTGCATGCAAAAGAAATAGCTTTTATTCATCCTAGTACAAAAGAGGAGATGCACTTTATAAGTGAGATTCCAGAAGATATGATGAGTGTGATAGGGGTTTTTAAATAAGGAGAAAGATATGGATACTAATTTTGAAGATGCTTTAAAAGAGCTAGAACTAATTGTTAAATCTATGGAAAGCGGACAAGGTAAACTTGAAGATGCTTTGGCTAATTATGAAAAAGGTGTTAAGCTCGCATCAATCTGTGAAACTAGATTAAAAGAAGCAAAAACAAAACTTGAAAAAATTGCCGTTAGTAGTAACGGAGAAGTATCAAAAGAAGAGGATATGTAACATGAATATCAGCAAAGCTTTATCATCAGAAATAAAAAGAGTAGTTAAAGATATTGAGGCTGAAATGCTGGCTTTAATCCCAAATGGAACGGAAGAAGAGAGTTTCCTATATGAATCCATGAGATATTCTTCTATGGCAAAGGCTAAAAGAATTAGAGCATTTTTAGTAGTAGAAACATCAAAGCTATTTGGAGTTTCTAGAAAAGAGGCTTTAAAAGTGGCTAGTGCAATAGAGTTCGTGCATGCTTATTCTCTTATTCATGATGACCTTCCTTCTATGGACGATGCCGATACTAGAAGAGGACAGCCCGCAAACCATATAAGATATGATGAGGCAACTGCTATACTTACTGGTGATGCTTTAATACCCTTAGCTTATGAGATTATTTCTAATCCAAGCAATATATCGGATGCTGAATTAAGAAGCGAAATTGCTTTAGAACTCTCAAAAACAATTGGAGCAAAGGGGATGGTTGCTGGTCAAATACTAGACTTACTATCTGAAAAAAGATCTTTGTCCTTTGAGACAATGAAAAGAATGGAGTTTCTTAAAACAGGTAAAATGTTTATATTCTCTTGTTTGGCTGGAGCTATATTGGGAAAGGCTTCTAAAGAGGAGCGAAAAGCTTTGTATAATTATGCAACAAAATTTGGCATTGTTTTTCAAATAACGGATGATATATTAGATGTTATTGGTGATGAAAAATTAGTAGGTAAGCCATTACGAAGAGATGAGGCTAATAAGAAAACAACATTTATTTCTATGTATGGGCTGGAAGAAGCACAAATAGCAGTTGATAAATTAACTCAGGAAGCTTGTGATGAGTTAAAGATATTTAACAAAGATGTAAGTTTGTTAATAGAGCTAGCTCAATATCTAGCTGGTAGAACACATTAGTACTTAGATTTTTTTTGTATAAGGTTTTGAATTAACTAATTGAAGGTATATATGAATGTCTTGCATTAGATATTGTCGCCATGTTTTCTATATCCCAAGTTTCATCTAATTGCTGAGGGTTTATTTTTCCAGATTTTATTATAGCTTCACTCATCCAAGTTGAGGCTTTTAGTGCAAATTGAACCTGCATGCCTAAGCTTGTTGCTAATGCTGTAAAATCTTTAGGGCTCCAAGCTGATTTATAATTCATGCTTTGTTTAGTAGATTCCTCTTTTTTAGTTTTTGTATTTCCATTTAAAGAATTTAAAAAAGAGCATGTAAGCATTGATGGTTTAGGTGATTTTGCTATTTCTTGTAAAATAAGCTTAACTTTATCATGTTCTAAATATGGAAACAATCCTTTAGCCATAACTAAAGTTGGTTTATCTTTTAAAAAGTTTTGTATTTTAGAAATATCATTCTCCAATGATAAGTTCAAAGGAACTTCTTTAGAGTTATAGAATAGCTCAGGTCTTTTCTCTTGCAATAACCATTTTCTTTGACTTAAAATTTCCTCGCTATCAATATTTATAGTTTCTAAATTGTTATTATAAGCATATAAATCCGGTATAAAATCAAGACCAGCCCTTAAATTTACTATAGATAAGTCTGAGCCATAAATGCTGTGCATTTGAGAGAATTGTTCACGAAATATTCTATTTCTTTCTGCATACTGATATGCTAATCCATGAGAAAAAGTATCTAGAATTTTTATAGCAAATCCTGGTGTTTTAGTTCCTAAAAGGGATACACCTCTATGTAAAATGCTAGCACTTTTAACTCTTTCTAAAGAGTCTTTTAATAAATTCATTTCTGCTTCGGGAATAAAGCCTTTATGTTTCTTTCCTACTGCAAAAACCCCAGCTAATAAAACAGTTGTTAAAGTAGTATCTATTTTTTTGTTTTCGCTCATCTTTAACATATTTTTTATCTCCTTAATTTTGTTTAATTATAAAACAATCTTTGTTCTGTGCACTGTTAATATATCATAAAATTAGCATGTTTGCAACTTTTTTAATATTGTGAGAAAGTTAATTATAATAATATGCTAAAATTATATTTTGTATGCAGTCTTTAATAGTAATCAGAATTAATTTGATAATGCTTTTCTCTGCGAATTTTAAATAGATTTAAACCTACTTTCTTTTTAATCTCTAATTCCATATATCCTCCTGGTTTAGTTGTTTTAGCGACTCGAGTCGCGGCACAACACAACAAAGCCATAACTTTCAGAGAAAGTCCAGCAAAAAAGACAATAAAGCGAATAAAACAAATAAATTATTTTTTACTTGACAAGTTAGGAATAATGTCCTATAGAAGGTAATTAGAAAAAGAAATACCTATGCTCTGTCGCAAGACAGGGCTTTTTTATTGGAGCAAATATAATGATAAATTTTAATTATGAAAATATTAAAAAGGCTTATAAACAACACCTTTTTGAGCAAGAGATTAAATCCTTTTTAAAAAGAGAATATGGTATTGAAGAAAGGCCTATAAAGAAAGTCGCTAAAAAACCAGAACTAAAAAAGCAAGTAATTGAAGAAGAACCTCCTGTGGTAGCAATAAAAGAGAATAAAGTAATAAAACCCTCTTCAACTAAAGAGAAAATATCTGAATTAAATGAATTTCTGCAGACTCATTCAAAGAGAGTAGGAAAAGAACAAGCTTTAAAAGATTTGCAAAGAGGATTAAATATTCTCACAGGATATAAAAAAGAACATCAAATAACAGAAATCATAGCTCTAAAAGAGGATGGAATTTTAGGTAATAAAACTAAATCTTTTTTAGAAAAAATTTGCTCTTTTTATCCTTTGTTAGAAATTAAAAGAGCTATTAAGGATGGAGCTTTTAACAATGTTTATGCTGAATACTGCTGGGGGAAAAAGAAAATTAATTTAGATAAAAAATTAACAGAAGTAAATAATAATTTACCAATCTCAAGAAAAGGAGAAAAATAATGCAACAATATGAAATTTATGATTGGGTTTATCAAAACGAAGGAGACAATATTTGTGATAAATGCAAAGAACATCAAGGAAAAAGGTTTGATAAAATGCAAGATGCTCCTAAACTACCTATACATCCAAATTGTAGATGCCATTTAAAGAAAATATATCAAAGAGAAGGAAAACCTTATTTATTATTTAATGGCAAAATTTTAAAACTCATTTGGGCGGAAGAGGTTATTAAATCTTGGAATGGTGTTTCTGGTAAACCAGGATATCAACATCCTGAAGATACTGATAAAAAAAATAAAGGTCCAATTCCTGAAGGAGAATATAAAGTAAGACCTGATATTCAGTATACTGATAATAGAAGTGATTGGGATAAATTTAAAGGTATATTTTATGGTGGAACTTTTCCGGGAGGGGAAAAGTCATGGGGAGATGGAAGAGTATGGCTTGATCCCAAAAAGGGAACTGATACAAAAGGAAGAAGTGGGTTTTCTATCCATGGAGGTACATATCCTGGTTCTATAGGATGCATAGATCTAACATCTGAAATAAAAAGTTTTTTAGAAGAATTTAGATCAATATCAGAAATAGGAACTATTGATTTAATAGTTCAATATAAAAAATAATTGCATTATATAAGCCTATATGTTAAACAATTATTATTATGAATAAATTTAGAAAAATTGCAAATAATATACCAAGCATAATTTTTATACTAGGGCTTTTCGGTTTTATAACAATTAGTATAATATCCATAAAAAATTACATGATTTCTATATTTAACGAAGATTATTATAACAAATATGTATGTATAAAAGGGGATTGCCCTAATGTTTATTTTTCTTTACTTATGATATTTTTGATTGTTTTTTTGTATTCCTTTATATTTTGGAAAACAAAAAATAATGTTTTAGATATTAAGAATAAACTAAAAAGTCGCTTCATATGTATTGGTTATTATTTTTGCATGGCTATAATATACTTTATGTATTACAATTTTATATTGTCTTTTAGCATATATATTAATTACAAACTTTCGTTATGAATAGAATTTTAAATTATAAAAGGTCGTAATAATACAACCATGAAAAAACAAATATATATATTAATAATATTTTGTGTTCTAATTCTTGGTTCTTATTTGTATGGTGAGCTATCACAATTCCAGCATTCGGATTTGTTTTTTCTCGCAAACTTTCAATACGGCTTTTGAAAAAAGCTATAATATCAGCATTTGGATCGACAGAGCTTTTTCCTGACAATCCTTGTTCGTAGATATTTCTCCATGGATCTATGACAATGATGTCTATATCTTGATTTGAGAAATGTTTATTAACTTCCTTCGCTATTTTATCTATTCCTAATTCATCGAATATAAATTGAAAAATATTATGTAAAGAGAGGGATTACTTTTATCAGAAACTAAGGTTTCTTCAAAAGTTGCAATCACTAACATTTCATGCGGGCTCTGCCCTATGAAATGAAGTTCAATTGTCGAACCATTCGTAAATCAAAGATTTACTCATAAAGTTTCTAATCCTAACTTCACTCCTATAAACAAAAAAGCCGTGCTATGCACGACTTTTTTATTTATGGCGGAGAGAGAGGGATTCGAACCCTCGATAGGGGGTTGCCCTATACACCCTTAGCAGGGGCGCGCTTTCAGCCACTCAGCCACCTCTCCTTATATAACCAATTGTGAAGCTAGATTTAAAAAACTATTTAACTCTAACTTAAAAGCTCCACGATTTCCCTCGGTACTTCGCCTTTTAGGCTCGTATTCGGGCAAAAGACTAAGTCTTCTTGCAGTCGCTTTGCTTCTTGAGAAGACTAAGCGTATTTTCAGCCACTCAGCCACCTCTCCTTATTTATTCCAGTAAGCTACTCCATTTTTATAAAAAATGCAAGCTTTTTTATAATCTATTTGTTTTTAGCTCTTAAAGCTTTTTTCCTGTCAATAGCACTTAAATGTTTTTTTCTAAGTCTCATACTCTCAGGAGTAACTTCAACTAATTCATCATCATGAATGTATGAAATTGCCTCTTCTAAGCTCATTGTAATCGGGGTTGTAAGCTTAACAGCCTCATCTTTACCAGAAGCACGGATGTTTGTAAGTTGCTTACCTTTAATAGGGTTTACTTCCAAATCATTGCTTTGAGAATGTTCTCCAATAATCATGCCATCATAAACTTTTACACCAGCATCAATGAACATTACACCTCTTGCTTCTAAGTTGAATAAAGCAAATGGAGCTGCGACTCCGTTTCCCATAGAGATTAGAACTCCTGATCTATATTTCTCAATTTCTCCTTTAAACGGTTCGTAGTTATGGAATAATCTATTCATAACACCAGTTCCTCTTGTATCTGTTCTAAACTCAGATAAATAACCGATTAGACCTCTTGATGGAGTATAGAATGTTATTCTTGTTTTTCCATCGCCAGAAGGTCTTAAGTCTGACATAATACCTTTTCTTTTATTCATTTTCTCAATAACTATACCAGAGAACTCATCTTCAACATCGATAATAACTTCTTCAATTGGCTCTAGTTTTTGACCGTCTTCATATTTATAAACAACATGAGGTCTTGAGATAGAAAGTTCGAATCCTTCTCTTCTAAGAGTTTCTATTAGCACTCCTAATTGTAGTTCTCCACGACCAGATACAATAAAGCTATTTTTATCTTCAGTTTCTTCAACTTTTAGAGCTACATTGCTTTCAGCTTCTTTAAATAATCTTGCTGCAATTACTCTTGAAGTAAGTTTATCTCCTTCTTGACCTGCGAACGGAGAATCGTTAACAGAGAATGTCATTGAAAGTGTAGGAGGATCGATTGGGTGTGCTTCAAAAGCCTTTTCTACTGATAAATCACAAATTGTATCTGCTACAGTTGCTTTTGATAATCCAGCTATAGAAATAATGTCTCCAGCGATAGCTTCACTTACAGATGTTCTTTCTACTCCACGGAAAGCCATAATTTTTGTAACCTTGCCTTGTTCTATTGTCTTACCATCAAGAGAGATAGCTTTAATAGGAGAGCCAACTTTTATGTTTCCGTTATAAACTTTACCTGTTAGAACTCTGCCAACATAAGGATCTGATTCTATAAGAGTCGTTAGCATAGCAAATGGTTTTTCAGGAGCACAAGTTGGTGCAGGAACATGATCTATTATTAAGTCAAATAACGGGGACAAATCTTTAGGAGTATCATTTTCATAATCTTCCACAGCCCAACCATCTCTTCCAACTGCAAACAGTGTTGGGAAGTCTAGTTGTTCGTCATTCGCTCCAATTTTGTCAAATAAATCGAAAACTTCATCATGAACTTCGTGAGGTCTTGCATCTCCTCTATCAACTTTGTTTACAACTACCATCGGCTTTAGCCCTAAGCCTAAAGCTTTTGTTAAAACAAATTTAGTTTGAGGTAGGCATCCTTCTGCAGAATCAACTAGCAATACAACTCCGTCAACCATACTTAGTATTCTTTCTACTTCTCCTCCAAAGTCAGCATGACCAGGAGTGTCAACAATGTTGATTCTATAGTTTTTCCACTCAATTGAAGTGCATTTAGCAGAAATTGTTATTCCTCTTTCTTTTTCTAAATCGTTAGAGTCCATAACTCTGTCAGCCATTTCTTTATGAGCTTCAAAAGCTCCACTTTGTTTCAGCATATTGTCAACAAGAGTGGTTTTGCCATGATCAACATGGGCAATGATTGCTATATTTCTAAATTCCATGATATTTCCTTTTTATTATTTGCAATAAATGTATATTAAAGTTGACAATTTGTCAATGTTTATTGAACTTACTAGCTCTTTCTTTTCCCCTTATTCTTTGAGGTCTTGTTTTTATGATTTTTCATATGACCGTCTCTTTTAGATGTTTTCTTATCTTTTCCAGGATTGCCTTTTTTGTTTTTCTTATAAAGAGAGTTATTCTTCTTTTTCTTTTTTCTTTTTTTCTTGGTGTCTTTTGGAGAAGCTTCTTCTCCTTGTAAGAATCTTTGTATTGCACACCATTTATGCTCATCTTTTCTAGAAATTATAGAAATAGACTCACCTTCTTTTCCTGCTCTAGCAGTTCTCCCTATGCGATGTATATAATCTTCAGGACTGTCAGGTAGATCGTAATTAATAACATGATCGATATGAGGTATGTCTAATCCTCTAGAGGCAACATCTGTAGCAATTAATATTTTAAACTTAGCATCTCTAAATCTTTTTACTACTCTTTCTCTTTTATTTTGTCTTAAGCCTCCATGAAGATAGTCGGCTTTATAATTAGTGTTTTTGTGTAGCTTAGTATGTAACTTTTCTGTATTTCTTTGTGTTCTTGCAAAGATAATTACAGATCCTGAAGCTCTTTTTAACTCTTTAATTAATTCTTCAAATCTTTCTTCAGTGTTTATAATTTTTTCTTTTATTTTATCAACTATAGTATTTGCTTCTCCAGAAGAAATTCTAGCAGGGTCTTTTAAATACTTTTCTGAAACTTTTATGATTCCTTTTGGTAGAGTTGCAGAGAACATAATTGTTTGCTTCTCTTTTGGCATATGAGTAATTATTTCATCTATTTGAACTCCAAAGCCCATGTCTAGCATTCTATCAGTTTCGTCTAAAATTAAATAGTGAGCATTGTCTAATTTTAGGGATTTTCTTTTTGATAAGTGATCATTGATTCTCCCAGGTGTACCAATTATAAGTTTAGGATTATGTTTTAATTGAGCAACCTGTTTAGGCATGCTATCACCACCTATAAGTAAAGCTGTATGTTTGTTTGTGCCCATCATTTCATTCGCTACAGACCAAACTTGTTTCGCTAGCTCTCTTGTTGGAGCTATGATTAAGGCTCTATGCCCCTTGTTATTATTTAGTAGGGTTAAAATGGGTATTAAAAATGCAGCTGTTTTCCCAGTACCTGTTTGGGATGATGCTAGAATATCTTTACCAGCTAATACTGCAGGAATAGTTTGTGCTTGTATATCTGTAGCGGTAATGTAATTCATTTTAGCTAGCCTTGTTTTAAGTTGTTTTGATATATCAAATGTATCAAATTTTTTTGTCATGTTTTTTATGTCTTTCTATTTTGCCTCTTTCTATAAAAGAGGTGTTTGTTTTGATGTGTATTTATTTTGCCTAAATATAGTGATCAAAACTATATTGCAATAATAGTTTAAGCACTTTTACAATGTAATCTGTTTGGATTGAGATTGATAAGAAAAATATTTACTCTTTTTTGAGTATATTAAATTTCTTTCATCATTCGTATTGGAGAGGAATAATAATTTCAAAATGATTTACCCGTTTAGAGAAGCTAATATATGTGGAAAGGCTATAAAAGTCAAGTTTTTGTTTCTCTTATTATTAAAAGCTAAATAGTCTTGACATGTTAATTAAAACTTAATAGAATAAATCTATTGAGAAAAGAGGGGTAAGTATGAACTTAAGAGATTTAAAATATTTAATTGCTGTTGCAAAACATAAGCATTTCGGTAAAGCTGCAGAGGCCTGTTTTGTTAGTCAGCCAACATTAAGTTATCAGATAAAAAAATTAGAAGAATATTTAGGAGTTAAAATATTCGATAGAGATAAAACAAATGTTTTTGTTACTCCTGTTGGTAGAGAAATTCTAGAAAAGGCAGAGAAGATTGTTTTCGAATCAGAGCAAATAATTAATGTAGCAAAATTATCTCAAAATCCTTTTGGTTCAGAGCTAACTGTGGGTGTTATTCCAACAATTGCCCCATATCTTTTGCCTAAGGTAACTGGTGAGTTAAGGGTAAAATATCCTGATTTAAAAATGCTCATAAAAGAGGATACTACGAATAATCTTTTGAAAGATTTAGAAGAGAATCGTATAGATGTAATGGTGCAGGCTTTGCCAATTGAAATAGGGGGTTTTAAATATAAAGAATTTCATAGAGATGAGTTCTTGGTTGCAGTTCCTGATAGTCATGAATGGGCAAAAAGAAAATCTATAAAAAAAGAAGAATTGAATGGAGAAAATGTTCTTCTCTTAGAAAAAGAGCATTGCTTAACAGGGCATATAATGGAGCAATTATGTCAAATTAAAGCTGTGAACAATAAATATGATTTTAGAGCCACTAGTTTAGAAACTTTGAGACATATGGTTTTGGGTGGTGTTGCTATAACTATAATGCCTAAGATTGCTATTAATAATAATTTTAAGGGGATATCTTATATACCTTTTTCTAATCCTAAACCTTATAGAACACTGGCTCTTGTTTGGAAAGAGAGCTCTGCTAGAGATTCTCTTATAGAAGATTTAGCTTCAGATCTTGAAGATATGTTGTCATAGATTATTTCTATCAGACTTATACAAAAAATCAATTTTACAATTTTTTTTTAAAGAGTTATAAATATTTACGAGATAAAAATAATTCAAGGAGAAAAAATATGTCAGTTTTAGTTGGTAAAAAAGCCCCTGATTTTACAGCGGCAGCAGTATTAGGAAATAATTCAATTGATGAAAAATTCAATTTAACAGAATATTTGGATGGGAGCATGGGTGTATTATTCTTTTACCCCTTAGATTTTACATTTGTGTGCCCATCTGAAATTATAGCATTCAATAAAAGACTAAAAGAATTCGAATCGAGAGGTGTAAAGGTTATAGCTGCTTCAGTTGACTCTCATTTTTCACATTTAGCTTGGAAAAAGACTCCAGTTAATAAAGGTGGAATTGGAGATATACAATACCCTATAGTTGCAGATATTACGAAAAGTATTTCAAGAGATTATGATGTTTTGTGTGACGAATCGGTTGCATTTAGAGGAACTTTTTTGATTGACCAAGAAGGAGTGGTAAGACATCAAGTAATTAACGACCTACCTTTGGGGAGAAATGTAGATGAAGCTCTTAGAATGGTTGATGCTTTAATCTTCCATCAAAAACACGGAGAAGTATGTCCAGCGGGATGGAATAAAGGTGAAGATGGTATGAAAGCTGATGCAGAAGGTGTATCAAAATACCTATCTGATCATGAGCAAGACTTATAGCCAAAAGAGAGAGGAGAGGAAAAAACAGCACTCTTTGCCCAGAGTGCTGTTTTTATTTTTATTATTTAGTTTGTCTTAGCCCCTCGGATAATACTATAGCTGCACTAATTGCAACATTTATACTGCGAGCCTCTTTAACCATATCAATTCTAACTCTCTTATCAACAACATTATGAACGGTTTCAGGAACTCCTGCTGATTCTCTGCCTAAAATTAGAATATCATTATTATTATATTCTAAATCAAGATAGTTTTCAGAGCTTTTAGTTGTTAATAAAATTAGACGGCTCTCAGAGTTCTTTTCTAAAAATTCTTCCCAGCTTTTATAGCGATTTACTTTTAGTAATCCTCCATAGTCCATTAAAGATCTTTTGAATCTTTTATCTTCTAAACTAAAAGAGCAAGGCTCGATAATATCTAGTTCAACACCTAAGCAAGCACATAATCTCATTAATGTCCCAGTGTTTTGAGGAATATCTGGTTGGTATAAAGCTAATTTCATATTTTTCTCCTTCTTATAGTGTTTTTTTTTATTATCATCTTTTTATTTTAATAGCAATTTTTTTCAGAAAAACATTGATTTTTTCGAAAAAACATTGTAATTATATTTCAAACAACGGTGTCGTTGTTCAAGTTAATAAAAATAATAATAAAAATAAAAATTAAGGAAAATTTCATCAAATGAAAACTTTAGAAAAATTAGACAAGATTGATAGACAAATCTTGAAGCTTATGCAAGAAAACGGTAGAATAACTAATATAGATCTAGCAAATAAAGTTGGTATCTCAGCTCCTCCATGTCTTAGAAGAGTTAAAGCTTTAGAAGATGCTGGTCTTATAACTTCTTATCATGCAGAAGTTGATGCAAAGCAATTAGGTTATGGTGTGAATATATTCGCTTTCGTTGAAATGAATAATCACACAGAAGAAGCTCTGGCTACTTTCGAAAAAACAATGAAAGAGTGGGATGTTGTTCTTGAATACTTCATGTTAGCAGGTGATGCTGACTACATATTGAGAATCGTTGCTAAAGATTGGGAAGACTATCAAAAGTTCTTAACTAAAGAGCTATTAGTTCAGCCAAATGTTGGGCATGTTAAATCTGTATTGTCAATCAGAGGATATAAAAACCACACAGGGATTCCTGTATAGGTTATCTAATAAAAACAAAGGGTTAGTTTTGGGTGTTTTAAAAAAACTTGACAATCAAAATTAAGTATGTTAATTATTTTCTCAGTTTTTTAGAAAATTTCTAAGAAACAAGAAACAACAAAAAAAAGGAAAAAAAAATGAGCGATATAGCAAATAAAGTTAAAGACATCGTTGTAGAACAACTAGGTGTTGAAGCAGATAAAGTAGTAGAAAGTGCAAACTTCATCGATGATCTAGGTGCAGATTCACTAGATACTGTTGAATTAGTAATGGCATTTGAAGAAGAATTTGATGTTGAAATTCCAGATGATGCTGCTGAAGGTATTAAAACAGTTGCTGATGCTGTTAAATTCATCGAAGCTGCTTAATTCTATAAAAGCTTAAATAAAAAAGCCAGAAGTTAATATCTTCTGGCTTTTTTGTTTTTACTTGACTTTTAGGCGTTTCTTACTATAATACATAGGAAATTGTAAAACAAAAGACATGAATTAGCATGGCTAGAAATATGTTGGAAAGGTAAAATAATGAAAAGAGTTGTAATCACTGGATTAGGAACAGTTTCTGCATTAGGTGTTGGTACTGATTATGTGTGGAATAGATTGGTTAAAGGTGAATCTGGTATTAAAAACATGAATGAAAAGTTTGATGCTTCAGATTTAACTTCTCAAGTAGCGGGTATTGTGCCTCGTGGAGAGGGAGAAGGAGAATTTAACTTAGAAGATTATATCCCTAGAAAAGATACTAAAAAAATGGATGATTTCATCATCTATGGAATAGCAGCGGCTAGAGAAGCTGTTAAGGATTCAGGTTGGGTTGCTGAAACAGATGAGCAAAAAGAGAGAACTGGTGTAATGGTTGGTTCAGGTATTGGTGGTTTAGAGAGAATCCATGATACTGCGATTGCAATGAATGCAAAAGGTCCAAGAAGAGTTTCTCCTTTCTTTATTCCTGCTTGTTTAATCAACCTTGTTTCAGGACATATCTCAATAGAACATGGTTTTAAAGGGCCAAATCATTCAGCTGTTACAGCTTGTGCTACAGGAACTCATGCTATTGCTGATGCTGCAAGAGTTATTGCTTGTGGAGAAGCTGATGTAATTGTTGCTGGTGGTGCTGAGTCTTCAGTATGTAAGTTAGCAGTTGCTGGTTTTGCTTCTGCAAAAGCTTTATCAACTTCTTATAACGATACTCCAGAAACAGCATCAAGACCATTTGATAAATCAAGAGATGGTTTTGTTATTGCTGAAGGTGCTGGTGTGGTTGTTCTTGAAGAACTAGAACATGCTTTAGCTCGTGGGGCTAAAATTTATGGAGAAGTTGCTGGATGGGGATACTCAGGAGATGCTTATCATATGACTTCACCTGCTCCAGGAGGAGAAGGCGGATACCGTGCTATGAAAGCAGCGGTTGCAAAAGCTGAAATTAATCCTGCAGATATTGATTATATCAATACTCATGGAACATCAACTCCAACGGGTGATGGTTTAGAAATAACAGCTATTAAAAAATTATTAGGAGATAATGCTGGTAAAGTTTCAATCTCTTCTACAAAATCTATGCTAGGTCACTCTTTAGGTGCTACAGGTGCAATGGAAGCTATTTTCTGTCTAAAAGCTATGGAAAACAGCATTGTTCCTCCAACAATTAACCTAAAAGATCCTGATGATTTTGCTGAAGGTTTAGATTTGACTCCAAATGTAGCAAAAGAAAGAAATATTGATATTGCTCTTTCAAATTCATTTGGATTTGGTGGAACTAATGCGACATTAATCTTTAAAAAATATCAAGGTTAGATTTTAATTAATTTATACATGATTGCAAAAACCCCGGCTTATTAGTCGGGGTTTTTACTTCTGTGCTTATTCTTTATAAAACTTATAACTAATAAATATCTTAATAAATTTATTTGACAATGGGTGGGTTTAGCTATACATATAAAATGTATGAAAAAGATTTTAACTATATTATTAATTTTTATTTTATTAGCAGTGACTGGAGCTTTTGCTGTAGTTAAGTATATTAACTTTCAGTATAAGAAACCAATTGCTTTATTAGAAGAGCAGATAATTACTATAAATAAAGGGGATCCCATATCTAAGATTTCGGATAATTTATTTGCTAGTGATTTTAATAAAATTATATTTTCTAAACTTGCAATTGTTAAAGGTAGAGATGGTGATATTAAAACAGGAGAGTTTTTAATACCTAAAGAGGCATCTATCAAAAATATACTAGATATTATTACTTCTAATAATACTATTAATTATAAAATAACTATAGTAGAGGGGTATCAAAAATATCAAATTCGTAATATTTTTACAGGTATTGATAATTTATCAGGAGAAATTCCTGAAATAAAAAAAGAAGGAGTGTTTCTACCTGATACCTATCTTTATAAAAGTGGAGATACAAAAGAATCTATATTAAATAGAGCAAAAGACTCTATGAATAAATATTTAGATGAAGTTTGGTTGAAAAGAGATAAAACAACTCCGCTAAAAAGTAAATATGAAGCTTTAGTTTTAGCTTCTATTATAGAGAAAGAAACTTCTCAGAAAGATGAGTATAAAGTCGTTGCCTCTGTTTTTATAAACAGGTTAAATAAGAGAATGAAATTGCAAGCGGACTCTACCTCTATTTATGGTATTACAAATGGAGAGAAAAAGTTTAATCGTAAATTATATAAAGGTGATTTAGCTAAAAAAAATGAGTTCAATACATATTATATCAAAGGATTACCTAAAAAACCAATTTGCAATCCAAGTCGTAAAGCAATTGATGCCGCAGTTAATCCTGCAAAAACTAAATATTTATATTTTGTGGCGGATGGCACAGGAGGGCATGTCTTCTCTAAAACCTCCAAAGAACATGAGAGAAATGTTGTAAGATGGCGAAAAATAAAGAAAAAAAGGTTGAATAAATAATCTTTGTATTTTGGTTAAATTTGTGTTAACATGTTCGTATAGAAATAATATGAGGAAGATATAATGAACTCAGATATAACATGTGATGTTGAAACATTGCTTAAGATGGCATCTAACTGTAACTATATAGATGCGGCTATTGAAGGGGTAAAGGCAGTTGATTTAGAGGAAAATCCTGAGGCTATAGTTGCTATGGTTGCTATGGTTGAAGTTGTTAAATACTCTAGTTCAAGTAATAGGCTTAATAATGTTATAAAACATAAAATTCTGGAAAGTGCTAAAAATGGTAATAAAGCTTCTAAAGAGGCTTTGTCAGAAATATTCTCTGATAATAATGGTAGAGTGGCTCATCCTACTATAGGCAAGTTTTATGATACCTTAAAAACAACTGAAGATAGAAGAGCTTTCCTTTCTTGTTTTATGGGGTAAAAAATTATGAATGATAAAAAGTTTATAAGAAGAGCTTGTAATACAATGGAATTTTATAATGTGATTGATGAAGTTAGAACAACGAACTTTAAGGATAATCCTCAAGCGGTGTCAACTTTTATAAAATCATTTGATAACAAATATATTCATTATCAAATAACACAAGTTATACTTGAGAGGCTTAGTATTGAGGGTTATGAAGGTAATAATGTGGATTGCAAAAAAGCAATTAGCTCATATTTTAGAACAAAGTCAGGTGCTGTTAATAGGGATAAAGTCAAAGACTATTACTTATTATTAAAAGATCCTAATAAGGTTAGGCAGAGAAGAGCTTTTTTACAATGTGTGATGAGCTAAAAAGTTAACACAATAAATATTATTGCAAATATTGCTAATATAATACCTTTTTTAGGAGGTATTTTACTTTTTATTTTAAGTTTCTTTTCCAATAAAACAATCCATATTATTTGAGTGTTTACAATTAGATTAACATAGGAAGGATTTGAAATTGCTTTAAAAGCACTATTCATTAAAATTTTGCTTAAAAGAACGATTAAAGTAAAAGTTATGCCTGATTTCATAATTTTTTTATCAAAAACATTAAGTAATAAATCTTCCTTTACATGACCTTTTAAGTGTCGAATGTGCATAAGGTAATTAATTGTCCCAATTAATAGTGCTTGTATGCAGGTGTAATAGCTTATTGCTTGTAAGTATGTAACATATTTTAATGCAAAGAAAGTTAAGAAAGCTTGAAGAGTGTAAAAAATAAATATAGGGATGCTTTTTAAAACAGCTTTATGTGTTTTTTTGTTGTATCCTAAGGCAAATATTGTGAATATCATTCCTATTAAGCATAAAGCTGCTCCAGTGGCTTTGTAAGGAGTATTGCTTGTAAATTCCAAAAACTTTGAAGGAGTAATTATCCACCAAGCAATAGCAATAATGACTGGAGGGATTGTTAAAAGCTTAGATGTTATATCAGCACCATACTTATTTATAACTCTGGATGTTTTTCTGAAAGATGCTGATGCAATTATTCCGTTGCAAAGAGCTAATGCATAAAACATTAAAGATGTTGGATGAGGTATGAATATTAAAAAAGGCATGATTATAATAGCTAGCCCTAGCCCCCTATAAATTGCGAGAACATCTGGACCTGCTTTGAATTGCTGAGTCAGCATTGCACTTACTGTTTGAACAAATGATAATAAAATTGATAAGAATATTCCTAACATTTTTTATTCTTTCCCTTCGTTTATTGTTAATGATTTTGCTTGAGTATCAATGCTTTCTATAATATTGATGTTTTTATCGATGTTTCCTATTCCTAGACCTTTAAATCTTCTTGCTGCTGGAAACACTTTTCTTTCTAAAGAGCCAACAGCTTTATTGTAATTATCTACGGCAGAGTTTAGGCCTTTCCCTATTTTTGTCATGTGGTTTGAATACACAGAGAGTCTTTCAAATAAATCCTCACCTAGTTTAGATATCTCTCTAGCATTATTAGCTAGAGCTTCTTGTCTCCAGCCATAAGCCACAGCTTTTAAAAGAGCAATTAGTGTGGTAGGAGTTGCAAGAACAACATTCATTGAAGTGCCTGTTTCGATAAGACTAGGATCTTGTTGTAGAGCCATAGAGAAAAAGTTTTCATCTGGTAAGAACATCACTACAAACTCTGGAGTGTTATCTAGTTTTGACCAGTAAGATTTTTTACCCAAATCTTTCATGTGCTCTCTAACAACTTTAGCATGATTATGAAGAAGAGCTTCTTTTTTGTTTTCTTCATCGCAATTCATCGCATCCATATAAGACTCAAGAGGAGTTTTTGCATCAATAACAATAACTTTATCTCCTGGTAAATTTACTATTACATCAGGGAATTGACGACCTTCTTCAGAATTTATAAAAGTTTGCTCTTTGAAGTCAACATAGTCAACCATGCCAGCTAGTTCTACAACTCTTTTTAATTGCATCTCTCCCCATTGCCCTTTTGCTTTAGGTGCTTTTAGAGCATTTAATAGAAAGTTTGTTTCTTGATGTAAGTGTTTTATATTTTGAGATAATGCTTCATATGCTCCGTGTCTTTCTTTTTCAATATCTCTAATTTGTTTATCAAACTTTACTAGAGATTCATGAACAGGGTTTAATAAATTTTCTATGCTTTTTTGTCTTTTTTCTAAATCAACAGAGGCATCTTTATTAAAGCTAGAAAGAGTTTCTTTAGCTAGGTCTAAAAAGGCTTTGTTGTTAGAGTGCAAAACATCTTGACTCATTGCCTTAAAAGAGTTGGACATTTCCTCTTTATTCTCTTTTAAAGACTTTAGGTTTTCTTCTGCTTGTTTTTTCTCCAGTTTTAGCTTTATATTATTTTCTTTTAGCTTAGATAGTTGTGATTGTTTTGTTACATATATTATAAAAGCTCCTAAAATAGCCCCTAATATTATTGATAAAAATATATGCATAATACCTCTCCTTTAAATATTTTTTCAAAGGCTAACACAAAAATAAAAATATTGCTATTTTTTTTTCTTTGTTTATAATACATAAGCATGAAAAAGAAAAATAAAGAAAATTTATATAATTTATTAACAAAAATAACTGCTTATGTGGGGTGGTTGTTTTCTCTTTGCTTGATAGTATCGTTTTTAACATATAGTGCAAAAGATCCATCAATAAACTCTGTAGGAGCTGATAAGGTAAATAATCTTTTAGGAGTGTTTGGCTCTTATATCTCAGATTTTTTTATAGTATCTATAGGCCTTTCAGCATTCTTAATTCCAGTGTTTTTATCTGCTCTTGCTTATAAGTTTTATAAACATAAAAGAGTATCATTTCTAAAAACAAAATTTATTTGTTTTATGCTATCTGCTATTTTCTTATCAGTATCAATCGCTAAAATACCTGCTTTTTATAACTATGATTTAGTGGGAGGTTTTTTAGGTGCTAGTGCTTTAAGTGAAATATCTGATGCAATGAATGGATTCCCTCAAATGATAATATCTTATATTGCAGGAGTTCTATCATTCATTTTTGTATTAGTAGCTGTCGGCTTCACTCCATCAGAATACTATGCTTTCTTTAAAATGGTTTATAAGCATATTATCTTACTGGGGGATGCAATCCTTGCTATGCTTAAACCTTTTTTGCTAGCTATGGCAAAAGTTATTTTTAAAAAGAAGAAGCCAGTTGCTCCAACTAAGAAGAAATCAAAACCTAGAGTTGCTAAAGCTGCTCCAAAAGTTAAAAAGGGTAAAAAAGAAGATGCTGAGAAAAAGCCATCTCTTAACTTTGAAATGTCTTTAAAAGATATGGATATTATTCCTCCTATATCTTTGTTGGATATGCCTAAGAATGCAAATAAACATCTAGATGTTCCTGTGGAGTCATTGCAAAATAATGCTTCTGTTCTTATGCAAATATTAAATGACTATGGTGTTAAAGGTGAAATAGTTGATATTAAGCCTGGTCCTGTTGTTACTCTTTATGAATTGGAACCAGCGGCGGGAATAAAAGCATCGAGAGTTATTGCTTTGGCAGATGATGTCGCTCTAAAAATGAGTGCAATATCTGTGAGAGTTGCATTAATACCTGGTAGAAATGTTATAGGTATTGAAATACCAAATGACAATAGAGAAACCGTTTACTTAAAAGAGCTGGTTTCTTCTCATAAATATGAAACTGCAAAAATGAAACTACCTTTAATCTTGGGTAAAGACATTAGTGGTTCTTTAATTCTAGGGGATTTGGCAAAAATGCCTCACTTGCTTGTTGCGGGTACAACTGGTTCTGGTAAATCAGTGGCTGTAAATACAATGATATTATCTTTGATATATAAAATGCCTCCTGAAAAATGCCGTTTAATAATGGTTGATCCAAAAATGTTAGAATTATCTGTTTATGATGATATTCCTCATTTGTTAACTCCTGTTGTTACGGATTCTAAAAAAGCGGTGGTTGCTTTGAAATGGGCCGTTCATGAAATGGAAGATAGATATAGAGCTATGTCTAAACTTGGAGTAAGAAATCTAGAGGGCTATAATAAGAGAATAAAAGAGGCCATAGATAGAGGTGAGGTTATCACAAATGAAATTCAGACAGGATTTGATAGTGAAACAGGTAAGCCTGTATTTGAAAGACAGCCAATTGAGCTTAAAGAGTTGCCTTATATAGTAATTATAGTTGATGAATTTGCGGACTTAATGATGGTTGCAGGTAAAGAGATAGATGCTTGTATCCAAAGATTGGCACAAATGGCAAGGGCTGCTGGAATTCATATGATTATGGCTACTCAAAGACCTTCTGTTGATGTTGTAACAGGAACAATTAAAGCAAACTTCCCATCAAGAATATCTTTTGCGGTGTCTTCTAAAATTGATAGTAGAACAATTCTAGGAGAAGGTGGTGCAGAGCAATTGTTAGGTATGGGTGATATGCTATATATGGAATCTGGACGAAAAGCAAAAAGAGTCCATGGCCCTTTTGTTGGAGATAAAGAAGTAGAAAGAGTTGTTAAATTTCTAAAAGATAAAAGTGATCCTAATTATATTGACTCTGTTACAAAAGATGATGAGAACGAAGATATTAGCTATTTTGGTGCTGGAGCAATAGGTGGTAATACTTCTGCGGTTGATGCTCTTTATGATAGAGCTGTGCAAATAGTTATAGAAGATCAAAAGGCTTCAATTAGTTATGTTCAAAGAAAACTAAGTATTGGTTATAATAGAGCTGCTAAAATTGTTGAAGAGATGGAAGCTCAAGGAGTTATATCCCCAGCTAACAGAACTGGAAGAAGAGAAGTTTTAGCTAAGTAATTTTATAAAAGCCTTGCAAAGTATTTGGCTCTGTGTTAATTGTTAACACATTGTTAATTAAAGTCCTTTGAGGTAAATATGGTAGCAAGAGTTCAGACAGTAGCTTTTCATGGAATAGAAATAAAAGATATAGATGTGCAGGTGCAAATAACATCTGGTTTACCTGCTTTTTCAATTGTAGGTTTGCCAGATAAGGCTGTTGCAGAAAGTAGAGAAAGGGTTAGGTCAGCTCTTCATTCTTTAGGTATATCATTGCCTGCAAATAGAATTATTATTAATTTGGCTCCTGCAAATGTTGTAAAAGAAGGTTCTCATTTTGACTTGCCAATAGCATTGGGATTGCTTTCTGTTTTAGGAGTTATTCCTAATGATGCTTTAGATGAATATGTGGTTGTTGGAGAGCTGGCATTAGATGCTGGAGTGTCTTCAGTTAATGGTGTTCTGCCATCAGCTATACATGCTATGAGTAAAGATAAAGGGATAATTTGTCCTAAGAATTGTGGAAGTGAAGCGATGTGGGCGGGAGATAGTATAGATGTTTTAGCTCCAGCTAATTTGTTAGAGTTAATAAATCATTTTAAAGGAACTCAGAGTTTAGAAACTCCAGATAAGATTGAAGAGGTGGAGGAAGCTTTTGCTTTTGATATGTCAGATGTAAAAGGACAAGAAATAGCTAAAAGAGCTTTAGAAATAGTTGCTGCAGGTGGGCATAATATGCTTATGGTTGGCCCTCCCGGTTCGGGTAAATCAATGCTTGCTTCAAGGTTGCCAAGTATATTGCCTCCATTAACAGCAAGAGAGTCATTAGAAACATCAATGATACACTCAATTGCTGGGATGCTTGAAGGTGGTAAAATATTAAGAACAAGACCTTATAGAGATCCTCATCATTCAGCATCTTTGCCATCTCTAATAGGAGGCGGGGCAAAAGCAAAACCAGGAGAGGTGTCAATTGCTCATAATGGAGTTCTGTTTTTAGATGAATTACCAGAGTTCTCTAGGCAGTCTTTAGAAACTTTAAGACAACCATTAGAAACAAAAAAAGCTGTTATATCAAGAGCAAACTCTCACATCACTTATCCAGCAGATTTCCAATTGATTTGTGCTATGAATCCTTGTAAGTGTGGTTATTTTGGAGATAAAGAGCATGAGTGCTCAAGAGCTCCTAAGTGTGCAATTGAATATCAAAATAGAATATCTGGACCTTTGTACGATAGAATAGATGTTCATGTTGAGGTTTCTGCTGTTAAAATATTTGAATTAGCTAAAATGGAGTCTGGAGAGGATTCTGCGACTATAAGAAAAAGAGTTCTAAGAGCTAGAAAAATCCAAGAAGAAAGATATAAGGCTATGGGGCTTGAAATTAGAACTAATAGTTTATTATCAGGTAAGGCTCTTGAAGAGGTTTGTAATGCAGATTCTGATGCAACTGAGTTATTAAATCATACAGCAGAGAAAATGGGCTTGTCCGCTAGAGCTTATTATAGAATTTTAAAAGTTGCTAGAACTATTGCAGATATGGAGGCAAAAGAAGTGATATCTAAACTTCATATAGCTGAAGCTCTTAGTTATAGAAGAAAAAAGATTGTTCATTAATTGTGTGTTGGTCTAGGAGCCCTGACTTTTGAATTATTTACTCTAGAGATTTTTTGAGGTGCATAGTTAACGGCTCTAGCTACATAGATTCCACTTTTTACTTTGTTGTGCCAATCTCTAATTACTTGCTTGTACTCTCTAGTTAGTTCTCGGTCTATCTTTCCCGGAAAGATTTCAGCCTTATCTTCTTTTCTTTGAATTATAATTCTTGTATCATCTAAAAAATGTTTCATTGCTTTTTTATCTTCTTTAGATGCATTCTTATAGGTGTTTTTAAATAATCGTCTCATTTTATCAGAAACGAACTTTATTTTTTTTAAATTTAAATCTGTTCTAAACATAACAGCCTCCTTTTAGATGATGTTAATGTTAACAACTTTTTTTAAAAAATGCAAATTTGAGCCCGCCTGAAAATAATCTTGACTTTAAATAGCTTTTATTGTATAAGTAGGAGTTCATAAATTTTTTTTATGAGTAGAGTGAAAAAAGCTACTTTTTTAAGAGCTTTTTTTAGTGTTAAATTATTAAAAACAAGGAAAAAATATGGCTCGTATATTTGGGGTTAATATTCCGGACAACAAAAGAGCAGTTATATCTTTGACATACCTTCACGGTATTGGTAGAACAACTGCACAAAAAATCTTAGAGAAAGTAAAAATTAATCTTTCTACAAGAGTTAAAGATTTGACGGAAGATGAACTAAACAAAATCAGAAAAGAAATCGATTCGCAAGAAATCTTAATCGAAGGTGATCTTAGAAGAGAAGTTGCAACAAACATTAAAAGACTTCAAGACATGAAATCTTATCGTGGGATGAGACACAGAAAAAGATTACCAGTTAGAGGTCAAAGAACTAGCACAAATGCTAGAACTCGTAAAGGTAAAGCAATCGCTATCGCTGGTAAGAAAAAATAATTATTCTTTTTTGTTGGGGCATGTTGGATTAATTTTTCGTTAAAGTACTAATTCGTATTACACACTCAAAATTAAAACTACGATTTCCTCACTAGAAAAAGAATAAGATTAAATATAAAATATTAATAACAGAATTTAATTTTAAATTCTAAACAAAATAAAAAAGAAAGGGACGGTAGATATGGCTGGTAAATCAACAGGTCGTGTACGTCGAAGAGAGAAAAAGAATATTACCTCTGGAATTGTACACATAAACTCTACTTTTAATAACACAATGGTTACAATTACGGATGAACAAGGTAATGCAATATCTTGGGCTTCATCTGGTGCTCAAGGATTTAAAGGCTCTAAAAAAGCAACTCCTTATGCTTCTCAGTTAACAGCAGAAGATGCTGGTAAGAAAGCTATGGAACATGGTTTAAAAACTTTAGCTGTTAAGCTTAAAGGTCCAGGTTCAGGAAGAGAAGCTGCTGTAAGAGCTCTACAAGGTTTAGGTCTTGTTATTACTTCAATTGAAGATGTTACACCAATTCCTCATAATGGTTGTAGACCTCCAAAAAGAAGAAGAGTGTAATTTATTAAGATAAAAATCCATTTGAAAGGGGTATTTTAAATGATACAAAAAAACTGGAAAGAGTTAATCAAACCTGAAAAAGTTAAAGTTATTGAAAGAAACGAAAGCAGAACAAAAAATGTTGTTGAAATCGAGCCTTTGGAAAGAGGTTACGGTTTAACTTTGGGTAATGCTTTAAGAAGAGTTCTTTTATCTTCTTTACAAGGTGCTGCTATCACTGCAATCAAAATTGACGGTATAGTTCACGAATTCTCAACTGCAGCTGGAGTTAGAGAAGATGTTACGGATATGGTTTTGAACATCAAAGGTATCAATGTAAAAGTTGAAAGCTTAGGTCAAAAAACTATGACTTTAAATGCTCAAGGTCCTTGTGAAGTTACTGCTGGAATGATTAGCGCAAATGGAGATGTTGAAATCTTAAACCCTAACCATGTGATTTGTCACTTGGATAAAGGTTCTGAATTAAACATGGAATTCTTTGTAAATACTGGAAAAGGATATGTTCCTGCTTCAGCTCAAAGCAAAGATGATCTTCCTTTAGGTGTTCTACCAATTGATGCTTTATATTCACCAATTAAAAAAGTGTCTTATAAAGTTGAAAATGCTAGGGTTGGTCAAATTACAGACTATGATAAACTTGTTATGGATGTTGAGACAGATGGTTCTTTAGAAGCTCCTGATGCTATCGCATTAGCTGCTAGAATTTTACAAGATCAGTTAGCTGTTCTTGTTAATTTTGAAGATCCTGAAGAAGAAACAGTTGAAGCTGTTGAAGAATCTCTACCATTTAGCAAACATTTATTAAGAAGAGTTTCTGAACTAGAACTTTCAGTTAGATCAGTAAATTGTCTACAAAATGATAACATCATTTATATTGGTGATTTAGTAATGAAAACAGAAGGTGATATGTTAAGAACTCCAAACTTTGGTAGAAAATCTCTAAACGAGATCAAAGAAGTTCTTGGTGAAATGGGATTACATCTAGGTATGGATGTTGAATCTTGGCCACCAGAAAATATTGATGAATTAATCAGTAAACTTGATTTAAACGATTAAGTTTATTTTAAGAAACAAATCGAAGGGCATACTGCCCTTCGTGTTTTTCTGAAAAATCCGTTAATTCGGGCAGAGAAACTAATTTAATCCTTATATAGGAAAACCTAATATAAGGGCACAAAGCATAAAGGAGAAAAAATATGCGACATGGAATGAAAGGTAGAAAATTAAACAGAACTTCTTCTCATAGAAAAGCTCTATTCAAAAATCTATCAAATGCTTTATTAAAGCACGAACAAATTAAAACAACTCTTCCAAAAGCAAAAGATCTAAGATCTGTTGTTGAAAAAATTATCACTTTATCAAAAAATGATACTGTTGCTAATAGAAGAAGAGCTATGTCTAAACTTCAAGACAAAGAAATGGTTGCAAAACTTTTCACTGTTTTGGGTCCAAGATATAAAGATAGAAACGGTGGATACACTAGAGTTCTAAAAGCTGGTTTCAGATATGGTGATATGGCTCCAATGGCTATCATTGAGCTTGTTGACAGAGATGTAACTGCAAAAGGTAAAGACTCTGGTCAAGTTGTTGAAGTTGCTGAAGAAGTAAAAGAAGCTCCTAAAAAAGAAGAAGCTAAAAAGCCTGCAGCTAAAAAGGCTCCAGCTAAAAAAACAGCTGAGAAAAAAGCTCCTGCTAAAAAAGCAACAGCAAAAAAATCTCCAGCTAAGAAAGCAACAAAAAAAGAAGAAAAATAATTCTTTAAAGTTTTGTATAAAAACAAGCCACAAAATGTATATTTTGTGGCTTGTTTGTTTTTTTGAATAAATTATGCTATACTCCTTTTACAACTGAGAGTTTTACAACTTGAAAGGAGGAGGGGATGAAAGACATTTTTTTGATTCGTCATGGAGAATCAGAATCTAATAAAGATATAAAAGTTCTTTTAAGAAAGAGAGATGAAAGTGTTAATCTTACTTTTAGAGGTATGATGCAGTGCACAGAAGCAGGAGCTTTTTTAAAAGAGTATTTATTAGCAAATAATCTGATAGAGAACAATTTTTTAAGTTATTACTCTCCTTATAAAAGAGCAACTCAATCTCATGATTTGATAATGCAAGAGTTGGAAGGTATAAAGTTATCAGAATCGCAGCTTGTTGAAGAAATAGTTGAACAACAGTTTGGTTTTGATTCTGTAAATACAGAGAATGGTTTACATAAGTTAAAAGAAGAGTATTATAATTCTATAGAAAAAGATGGGTATTTTTTCGCAAAAACCTCGAGAGGAGAATCTCCGGGGTGTGTAATTGATAGAGTTAAGCCTTTCATTGAAGAGAGTATATTAAATGCAGATGATACATCTATTATAATTGTTGCTCATGCGACATCTATAAGAGCTATTTCTCATTACTTATTAAATGCAAAAGTTGAAGATTTTGAACAAACTCCTGCAAATAGTGCAATTAAACATTTGAGAGTATCAAGAGGTTTATGTGAGGATAAAGGTTGGATTTATACCCCATAATAAACAGTATGTTTACACTAAAAACTTGAAATTTTTTCATATGTGTGATAACTTCTTTCCATTATGAAAAAAGAATTACTAAAACGAATGCCTTAGGGCTGTATAATATGTTTAATACTAATGCTCAAATTAGTAAAAATTAGTCAATTCGAATAAATAAAATCTCAAGGAAAAATAAAAATGAAAAAAGAAAAAATTTTAGTAACATCAGCATTGCCATATGTTAATGGATCTCAACACTTAGGTCACTTGGTTGGCTGTTGGTTACCATCTGATATATATGCAAGATTTAAAAGAGCTCAAGGAAATGAAGTTCTTTATGTTTGTGGAGCAGATGAATATGGAACTCCAACTGAAGTAGGTGCTGAAAAAGAAGGTATGGAAATCAAAGATTATTGTGATAAGTACTATGCCTTACAAACTAAATTTGTAGAAGCTTTTAATCTATCGTTAGATCATTATGGAAGAACTGCTACAGAAAAGCATACAGAACTAGTGCAAAAGATCTTTAAAGAACTGCATGAGGCAGGGTTTATGAAAGAGAAAGAAATTGAGCAAGTTTACTCAATTGATGATAAAAGATTTTTAGCAGATAGATATGTTGAGGGAACTTGTCCAAAATGTGGTTATGAAAAAGCTCGTGGTGATCAGTGTGATGGATGTTGTGAATTAATGAATGCCGCTGAATTAATTAACCCTTATTCTACAATATCAGGATCAACTAATATTGAAGTTAGAAAAACAAAACATATTTTCTTAGCATTAGAGGATATGCAACATTTCGTTGATAAATGGATAGGAACTAGAACTGGTTGGCATAAGACAGCTTTAGGAATTGCTAATAAATGGCTTAAAGAAGGTTTGCATGATAGATGTATTACTCGTGATTTAAAATGGGGGGTTCCAATTCCTCTAGATGGTTATGAAGGTAAGGTTTTCTATGTTTGGTTTGATGCTCCATGGGGGTATGTGTCTATATCTCAAGAATGGGCTGAAAAAACAGGAGGAAGCTGGGAAAAATTCTGGTTAGAAGATGATACTAAATATGTTCAATTTATGGGTAAAGATAATGTGCCATTCCACTCTGTTTTCTTCCCAGCTGAAGAACTAGCAGCTAAAGATAATTGGAAAACTGTTGATATATTAAAGGGATCAAATTTCTTAAACTTTGCAGGAGGTAAATTCTCAAAGTCTTATGGTAATGGATTCTCAGCATTAGATGCTGTGGAGGAATATCCTGCAGATTATTGGAGATATTGGACTATTGCAAATTATCCAGAAAATGATGATTCAGAGTTCTCATTTGATAAGTTTGCTGAACAAATCAATAAAGATTTAAATGATGTTTTAGGAAATTTTGTTCTTAGAGTTATGAAGTTCTGTCGCTCAAAGTTTGGTGAAGTTGTTCCTGAAGGTAATGGTGCTACAGAAGTTGAAGAAAAATTATTCGCAACATTAGAAACAAAAGTTAAAGAATATAATGAGCATTTAGAAAATGTTGAATTTAGAAAAGCTATGTCATCTTTAAGAGAAATTTGGTCAGAAGGAAATGAATATATAGCTTCTGCTGCTCCTTGGACAGAGTTTAAAACAAATCCAGAAAGAGCTGGAGAAATAATTAAAACATCTTTAAACTTGATTAGATTATTTGCTAATTTAGCAGCTCCAATTATGCCAATAATATCTAAACAAATCTTATCATTTGTTTCTACAGAAGAGAACAATGTATGGTGTGATGATAGTGTTTCTGAATACTTATCTACTCTTAAATCAGGTGATGAAATTAGAGTTCCTGATTCCCTGTTTGAAAAAATAACAGATGAAAGAGTTGAAGAGTTGAAAGAAAAATACTCTGCTTAGATTGTTATGCAACAGGGACTGGTTTATATATATGATGATGCGGGTTGTAAAGGTGTTTACGAACTAGAGTCATGTATAAAAAGAAATATCCCTAACTGCAAGATAGTTAAAGTAAATGCAGAAGAAATAAAAGGAGGAATCTTGAAGAAGAATCCTCCTTCTGCTTTTTTTATAGGTGGTGGTCAAGCAAGATGGTATATAAATAGGCTGGGTAAAGAAGGAAGAAAAGAGATTATAGATTATTCTAATAAAAAAGATTCTTTATCTTTTTTTATATGTGCTGGAGCTTATTATGCATCTTCTTTTACAGATTTTAAAAATAATAAAAAAAGATATAATGAAAGAATAATGCTTGGTAAAAAGAGGGGGCAGTTAGCTCTCTTTACAGGAATGTCTAAAGGCAGGTTTTCAGAAAATAAAGATATTGTTTCTATTAAAAAAATACAATCGGATGACGGAGTATTTAATACATTTTATTTCATGGGTCCTGATTTTGATAACTTGGCAGATAGTGATAAAGTGATTGCTACTTTTTCAGATGTAAAAAAGCCTGCAGTTATAAAATGTGGAGAAAATAAAAATATTGTTCTGTCATCTATTCATTTTGAATACCCTGATGAAGTTTTAAAAACTTTATCTTGGAGTTATAAAAATATTAATCAAGATAGCTTAGCTAAAATAATTATGAAGCCCTTGATAGATAAAATTAATTGTTCTACAATAGGATTAAATTGCAAAAAAGGAGGGAAAGATTATGATCTTTATTGCTTGCAAAAAACATAAAATAAAAGTTGCTCCAAAATATTATGACTTAGTAAAGTCAGGAAAAAAGAAAATGATTCTTCTTTTGGGAAATAGAAAAAGAAAACAAATAAAAATTGGTGATGATATAATTTTTATTGATACTAAAAAAAGAAAAATTAATAAAAAAGTAATAGATATAAAAATAGATAAATCTTTTAAAGATCTTTTGACAAAAATAGATGTAAAGAAAACTGGATTCAAAACTTCTAAAGAAGTTTTAGAAGTTTTAAATAAAGTTTTTACTCAAAGAAAACAAGAAAAGTATAATGTATTAGCTATAGAAATATCTGAGTCTAATCAGAAGTAAAAGATATTCCTGAAATAAAGTCGGTATTGTTTTTACTTATTTGTAAATCAGGTCTGTCCTCGGTAGCTTCTTTTTTACTTAAATGAAGTCTTCTTTCTATTGTTATGTTTTGGCATAAATCATTTATTTCTTTAAAAGAGGCTCTTTCTGTAGCGGCTTTTAAAGATCCGTCTTGATAATATTCTAGAGAACCTTGTTTTGGTGCAGATTTATTTGAATCAATATCTTTTTCTGAAGAATAGTGGTGTTTTTTCATTGTTAAGTCAGAATGGTGATCCCATTTTTGAACTTTATGACTGATAACTTCTCCGTTTAATTTTATTTCAATATCAGATTTTGTCATAAGATTGTTATAATCGTATTCAAAATTGCAGGTAGTCTCCTTCTTATCAAGATTGCTTTCCTCTAACTTATAAGAATATAGTTTCTCTCCGCTTAACATTAAAATGTTATGCTCAAAAATCATAGCTTTTTTGTCTTTTGACTTTCTTAATATTTTTTCGTCTATGTTGCCGTTAGGTAATTTTACAGACTTTTCGTATTGTTGGCTTTGTTTATTTAATATTAAACCGTATTCTTTTATAAAGTTTTTCATCTTATTTTTCTCCCCGTGTTAGATGATTCGTAAATAAGATATAATACTTATGGATGATTTTCAAGATAATATTTATATTTTTTTGTTTTAAGGTATATTGTGAAATTAGTTTAAAAAGCTTTACATTGTTTTTAAAATCATGCTATATATAATTTTATTAAAAATTGAATGTGAGGGAAAAATGCAATTCTTATTATCTTCTTTAGAGTATATTATACCATTTATTTTAGTATTATCTGTTTTAATATTTGTTCATGAATTTGGGCATTACATTGTTGCTAAATGGTGTGGGGTTAAAATAGAAGAGTTTTCATTAGGGTTTGGTAAAAAGCTTATATCTAGATTTGATAAATCGGGAACAGAGTGGAAAATATGTGTGGTACCATTTGGTGGTTATGTTAAAATGTTTGGAGATTCTGATGGCTCCTCAAAGCCAGATGAAGAAAAAATAAAGAACATGACAGAAGAGGAAAAAGAAGTCTCTTTCCCATATAAAAAACTATATCAAAAATCAGCAATTGTTTTCGCAGGTCCTTTTTTTAATTATATATTTGCGATTATGTGCTTTCTATTTCTATTTATGACTTATGGAGAGCAGTTTACAAAACCAATTGTTTCAGAGATAAAAGCAGATTCTGCAGCAAGTATATCTGGGTTGCAAATAAATGATGAAATAGTAGAGTTTAATGGAGATGAAATTGAAAAATTTGAGGATGTGCAAGCTATAGCATCTCTTAATTTTGAGAAAGAAATGCCTATATCTGTAAAAAGAGATGGTGAGCTTATAAACTTATATATAACTCCAAAATCAGAAACTAGAAAAAATATATTTGGTACTGAGGAAAAAAGAGGCTTTATTGGTATCACATCTTATGATGTTTCTTTTATAAGGCATTCTAATATTTTTATTGCGATTAGTAGATCATTTAAAAATGCAAATAAAATAATGTTAGGGACTTTAGAAGCTGTAGGGCAGATGATAACAGGTCAAAGGTCTTCTGCAGAATTAGGAGGTCCTTTAAAGATTGCTAAGCTTTCAAAAGATTTCGCTTCTAGAGGAGTGGCTTCTTTAATTTACTTTATTTCAGTATTATCTTTAAATTTAGGATTGATTAATCTATTTCCTGTGCCTGTTCTTGATGGGGGGCATCTATTGTTCTTTGGAATTGAAGCATTGATTAGAAAACCTGTAAATGCAAAAATTCAAGATGTTTTGTTTAAAATTGGTATGGGATTAATATTAATTTTAGCGATATTTATAACTTTTAATGACTTAAAATCTCTTTCAATAATTGATTTTATAAAAAATTTGTTTTATAAGTAATAATTATGAAAAGATTTAAATTAATAATTATAATATTACTTATCAATTGTGGCCTTGCAAATGCAAAGACTATTGACAATATAAATGTAAGCGGGAATAAGAGAATTGAAACAGAAACTGTTATATCTTATTTGGCTCTTAACATCGGAGATGAGATTTCAAATAAAGAACTGTCAAAATCTTTAAAAAACTTATATGCAACAAACTTATTTGCAGACATATCTATATCGGAAGAAAAAGGAACTATATATGTTAGAGTTCTAGAAAACCCTATAGTAAATGAAATAGCATTTGAAGGAAATGTGAGAATAAAAAATGATTTTCTACAAAGAGAATTAAGTTTGTACACAAGATCTGTTTATACTAAATCTAAAGTGCAAAATAATTTAGAGAGACTAAAGCAAATATATGAAAAATCAGGATACTTTGGAGCTACAATAAATCCTAAAATTATAGTTTTAGATGACAATAGAGTTAATGTAGTTTTTGAGATAAAGGAGGGAACAAGAGCTAAAATCAGAAAAATAAATATTATTGGTAATGAGAATTACTCAGATGACTTGCTAAAAGATAAAATATCAACTAAAGAATCAAGGTGGTATAAGTTCTTAAGTGGTAATACATCATATGATGCAGATAGGATTGATTATGATAAAGAGCTTCTCAGAAGATTTTATCTTTCTAGAGGTTATGCTGATTTCCAAGTTCAATCAATAACATCTAAGCTTACAAAAGACAAGAAGAGTTTTTATATAACAGTTAAAGTCGAAGAAGGTGAAAGATATAGATTCTCTAAAGTTGAAACAAAAGCTCTTTTGAAAGATGTTAATCAAGAAGAAATAAATAGTATTGTGAATGAACTAACCAAAACTGGTGATTGGTATAGCTCTAATAAGATTGAAAAAGCTGTTCTAGCTCTTACTAAAAGTTTAGAAAATCAGCAATATGCATTTGTTAAGGTTTCTCCAGATGTTAGTAAAAATGATGATAATAAAGAGATTTCAATAGTTTATAATATTGGAGAAGGGCAAAAAGTTTTTGTTAATAATATTAATGTTTCTGGTAACGAAAGAACAAGAGATGAAGTTATAAGAAGAGAGTTTAAACTTATCGAAGGAGATGCTTTCAATAGAGATAAGTTAATAAAAACAGAAAGAGACTTAAGAAATCTAGATTTCTTTGATAAAGTTAATGTTAAGGTTAAAGAGGTTGATAAAGGTTTAACAGATATAAATGTTAATGTTTCAGAGAAATCTACAGGTGAGTTCTCTATGGGGGCTGGCTTCTCTACAGAGGATGGTGCATTAGCTGACTTCTCAATTTCAGAGGACAACTTCTTAGGTAAAGGGCAAAAAGTTAAGCTGGGTACTGTATTGTCTGGAAAATCTCAACAAATAGATTTCGGTTTCACTGAACCATATTTCTTAAACAGAGATTTATCAGCTGGGTTTGATATATTTAATGTTGAAAAAGATTATCAAGATGAGAGCTCTTACGATAAAAAAATGACAGGTTTTGCTTTAAGACTGGGGTATCCTCTGAAGGAAGATTTAAGGCAAAATATTGCTTATAATTTTGAGAAAAGCAATATATATAATGTCGGAAAAGATGCTTCTACATATATAAAAGAGCAAGCTGGTAACTCTACTAAATCATCTATTTCAAGTGTGTTAACATATGATACAAGAGATTCTGCTTTTGATCCAACAGAAGGTGCTTTGTTGAAAATGTCTAATGAACTTGCAGGTTTAGGTGGGCTTAAATTTATAAAGAATACTGTGGGAGGAGGATTCTATTATCCTCTATCAGATCAGTGGATATTCAGTAACTATACAGAGGCAGGTAATGTTTTTGCATATGGAGGAGATGATATTAATATATCAGATAGATTTTTCATAGGTGGTAAGACTTTAAGAGGTTTCGAGAGAAGTGGTATAGGTCCAAGAGATAAGAAAACTGATGATGCTTTGGGTGGAGAGAATTATATTAAGAACTCTATGGAGCTATCTTTCCCATTAGGTGTATCTCAAGATTTAGGTTTAAAAGGTTATTCATTCTTAGATGCAGGAACTCTTTGGGGAGCAACAAGCAGTTCTTCAAATATACATGATGATTCTTCTGTGAGAGCTTCATTTGGTGTTGGTCTTGCATGGAAATCTCCTATGGGTCCTTTGAGAATAAATCTGGCATTTCCTTTCTTAAAAGAAGACTATGATAAAGATGAAGTGTTCTCCTTTACATTCGGAACAAGGTTTTAATTATATCAATTGACTTTATGGCTAACATGCTATATAACTAATCTTTATATAAGAAGGAGACTTGATGAGAAATTTTAAATTCATATTACTGATATTGGCTTTCATATTATCAACTAATGCTAAAGCTGAAAATACTAAAATCGGAGTTGTAGATTTTGGTCTTATTATGAATTCTGCAAATGTTACTAAAGCAATAAATGCTCAAATAGATGCTAAGAAAAATGAGTTTCTGACAAAAGATAAAGAGGCTCAAAAAATTATTGTTAAAAAACAACAATCCTTGGTTGAGAAAAAAGCAATTCTTCCTAAAGAGGTGTTTGAATCTGAAAGAGAAGCATTGGAAAAAGAAATAAAATTTGCTCAGGAAAAATCAAAAGAAAATAGAGAGATATTAAATAATGGAATAAAAAAATCAAGAGTGTTTCTTGATGGAGCTATAAGAAAGTATATAGCAAAAATAGCTAAAGATAAAAATATAGATTTAGTTTTACCAAAAGAACAAGTTGTGATTTCATCAAAAAATCTTTCTATAACAAAAGAAGTCTTAGATTTAGTTAATAAAGATTTAAAAGAAGTAAAAATAAATTTTGCAGATAGTAAGGAAAAATAAAGATGCCGGATAAAAGATTTTTTAATAATAGAGGACCTTTCTCTGTTGAAGAGTTAGCAAAACTTTCAGATAGTGAAGTATTTCCAAAAGGAAGTGAGCTTAAAGAGGTGCAAGATGTTGCTCCAATTAATATCGCAGATGTTAATGATATAAGTTTCATTGATAATAAGAAATATATTGAAGATTTTAAAAAATCAAAAGCTGGAGTATGTATCGCTCACCCTGCAATGAAAGATTTTGCTCCAGAAGGAATGATTTTACTTTTAAATAGCAATCCTTATATGGCTTATGCTAATATAGCTACCGCTTTTTATGCTCCTGAGAGTAGAAAAGGTGTTCACAAGAAAGCATTTATAGATAAATCTGCAAAACTAGGTAAAAATTGTTTTGTTGGAGCAGGTGCTGTTATTGGTAAGAATGTGCAAATAGGGGATGATTGTGAGATTGAAGCAAATGCTACAATCGCTGATGGAGTTGTAATAGGTAATAATACTACAATTGGTGCAAATGCAAGTGTAACTCATGCAATTATAGGTAATGATTGCTATATATATACTGGAGCAAGAATTGGGCAAGACGGTTTTGGGTTTGCTATGAGTGCTAAAGGACATAAAAGAATTCCTCAAATGGGGAGAGTAATAATTGAAGACAGAGTGGAAATCGGTGCGAATACTACAATCGATAGAGGTGCCGGACCAGATACACTTATTAAAAGTGGAGCTATGATAGATAACCTTGTTCAACTAGGTCATAATGTTGAAGTAGGAGAGAACAGTGTTATTGTTTCTCAGGTTGGAGTTTCTGGCTCAACTAAAATAGGTAAGTTCTGTGTTCTAGCTGGTCAAGCTGGAATAGCAGGGCACCTTAAAATAGAAGATGGTGCAAAAATTGCAGCTCAATCTGGAGTTATTAGTAATATATCTGCTGGAGAAGAAGTTATGGGATGTCCAGCAATCCCAATAAAACAATTTTTTAAGCAAGCTGCTTATTTAAAAAGAATTATCAAAAAAAGAAAGGCAAAGTAAAATGACATTAGAAAATAGACAAATTGATATTGTAGAAATTATGAAAAAGATACCACATAGATATCCTATGTTACTTGTTGATAGAATAACTGAAATTAATGAGAATGGTTGCATTGGTAGAAAAAATGTAACAATGAATGAAGGAATTTTCCAAGGGCATTTCCCTGGAGCTCCAATTTTTCCAGGTGTTTTAACAGTTGAAGCAATGGCTCAAACAGCTGCTGTTTATGTTATGACTCTTCTAGAAGATGAGGGTGAGCAAGATAACCTTGTTTACTTTATGTCAATTGATAAAGTTAAATTTAGAAAACCTATTACTCCAGGTGATACTGTTGAGTTCCATATTGAGAAAGTAGCTCAAAAAGGTCCTGTATGGAGCTTTGCTGGTGTAGCTAAAGTTGATGGTAAAGTTGCTTCTCAGGCTGAATTCAAAGCAATGATTACTCCAAGAGAAAAATAGATTTTAATCTTAATTTATTTTAAAAGATTAAACCCCCATTGCAATACTTAAATGTATAGCAAGGGGGTTTAACTTTCATCTAAATTAATTTAAAATCTATTCTTTCCTTTTTTAGTTTTTATATGTACTACACGGGGGCTTTTTCATAATCTAAAATTTCTTAAAATCTATTTTTCTTTTCTATATCATTTTGAACAAAGTGAAGAATCTTTTCACCATGCTATTTTATTATATCGTCATTCTGAGTGTAACGAAGAATCTTTTCATGCTTGTGTAATATTAATTTACATCCAGTAACACAGTGAGATTCTTCAACTTCCACACAAGTGTGTTCGCTCAGAATGCCGAAGAGGTATAGGTGAGAATTGTGAATGAAATTGGCGACAGGGCTTATGGCATGATTATAAAAAAATAATGAATTAAGCTTGACAAAAAGTAAATTTATTTCTAAATTGTGGCTATATTCTATCATAATAAGGAGCTATAATATGAAAAAAATAATATCATTTTTTTGTTTAACACTAACTTTCTTTTCATTTATAAAAGATGCAAAAGCTAAGGAGTTTTACTATTTTCATACATTAACAGGGTTGCTTAATGCTCCTTGTGTAAATGCTCCATTTTGTGAAGGTTCTTCAGGAGAAAGTGGAAATGAAGAAGTAAAAATTGATTTAGCTATCAATGATGTGGCTAAATTTAATAGTGTATCTTGGGAGGGGGAAATAACAGTTCCTTTCACTATTAATCTAACAGGTAATGCTAATGTTGATGATGTTGTTATGTCTTCAACAATTAATCCAAGTAGTTTTATAAGTAAAGTTGAATTTACAGGTTCTGGTGCGAACAGAAATATGGTTATTACTAAAGTAAGTGCTCCTTTGTCAAAAGATGTTTTTGAAATTCAAGCTTCTTTAGGAGGAGAGCAAAAAGATACAGCATCAATAAATGTTCAGTTGGCTGGAAATTGTAACAATCCTATTGATAAAGATGGTCATACTATTTACTGTAATGCAACTGGAAATGTTTATCTTTTATCTAGTGTAGATGATTTATTACATATATCTAAAAATCAAAAAGATTCTGCATTGGGCTCTTTCATATTAAGTGGTGCTTTTGAACTAACAAATGATATTACTTTCGATTCAAATTTCTCAAATGTTGATTGGAATGGCTCTGGAGTGATTGGAGATGATGGAGATGAAAATGGCTGGATGCCTATAGGTTCTGATGAAGTAGCAATCTCTTCAAAAACTAATAACTCTTTAAAAATAACAGCAAAAAAGATAAAAGATTTCTTCTCTATAGCTAATAGTTATGCTCTTGGGATGGCTCCAGGAGGAGGCTCTTCTGCTTTCTCTGGAGAATTTTATGGTAAAGAGTATTCTATAAAGAATCTTTATATAAATAGATCATCTGAAAGCCAAGGTTTCTTTGGTAAGACTGATGGAGCACTTGTAAGGAACTTAGAAATTTCTAATGCAAATATTTCAGGGTATAGAATGGTCGGTGCTTTGGTTGGATATGCAAATAATACAAGTATTGAAACTTGTTCATCGTCTGGGCAAATTAAGGCAGGTAATTCTAGATCTGGAGGGCTTTTAGGAGAAATAAATAATTCAAATATATTGAATAGTTTTTCTACAGCAAATTTAGTAGAGTATGTTAACCCTTATGATGAAAATGATAAAAGAGCCTCTCATGATGCGGGTGGTTTAATAGGAAGAGCTTTCTCTTCAGATGTTAATGGTTGCTATGCAAAAGGTTCTGTTAAAGCAGAGGTTTATGCAGGCGGTTTGATAGGATATGTGGAAATTAATACTACTATTTCATCAAGTTATGCTACAGGAAATGTGGAAAGTGAACATCAAGCTGGTGGTCTTGTTGGCTCTTCATCTGGGGATATTAATAATTGCTATGCAACTGGAGATGTAATCGGAACTAATGATGTAGGTGGTTTAGTGGGAACATCTGGTTCAAATATATCAAATTCTTATGCTACAGGTAGTGTTTTGTCTGATAATAAACAAACATATGATGATCCTGGGACAGATGTTTTCTTTGTTACTACGGCTGGTGGATTAGTTGGTCGTTTAGACTCATCAAACAAAACAATTTCATCAAGTTATGCTACAGGAGCAGTTACATCAAAATTTGAAGGAGCTTTCCAAAGTTCTGATAATGTTAACCCATTAGCGGGTGGTCTTGTTGGATTGCTTAATGGTAGTACAAAAATATTAGATTCTTATGCAACAGGTAATGTTAAGGCTGAAAGCTCTTTAGTTGATTCTTATGCTGGCGGATTAGTTGCTAGAGTTTTAAGTGGAGCGATAGTGGAATCTAGTTATGCGAAGGGTTCAGTGTCATCAATTGGTAAGTCAAGTGGTGCTGCTTATGCAGGTGGGTTGATAGGGGCTACACAATTTAAAGGATATGCCTCAAGTAATGTTCAGATAAAAAATAGTTATGCGGCTTGGTCTTCATCTCCTTCTGTTAGTTCGTCATCAACATCTTATGTTGGTGGTTTAATTGGAGCTAAAGAAGCAGGAACTAATGGAACAACAGTTATAAGTAATATTCAAAATAAATGCTCAGGTATCGCATCACCATCACCCGTTTCTTGTAGTGTTGATGATGCTAAAATTATAAAAACTTCTTGGAATGATAGTATTTGGGAAAGGCTTGAAGATATTTCACCAAAACTAGAATGGGAAAATTCAGGAAATGTGTCAAGTAATTTGCCAGAAGTTCCATTTGCTTGTGATGTAAATACATTTTTAAATAATTTAGATAAAATTACAGAGGGTTCTGGACCTTTTGCATATGATGTATACTTAATTGGTGGTTTAGCAGGTAATGCAGATTTGGCTAAAAAACAACTTTTATGTTTATCTAAATTTTCAAATGATCCTATATCATTAGGTAATGGTGAGACTTATAAGCTTACAGCTAATGTTGATTTTGGATCGCCTGATTCTGTTGATTGGGATAGCTCTGGAGTAATTGGAGATGCAGGAGATGCAAATGGTTGGATACCTATGGGAACAGAAAGTAATCCATTTAGGAGTGATATAGAAGGAAATAATAAAACAATTTCTAATTTATACATAAATAGAAAAGCTCCATATCAAGGGCTAATTGGTTATACTAGTGGAGTTTTTGTTGAAGAGTTAACTCTTAATAATGTTATTATTGATGCTCAACAATCAGGAAATGTTTCTGGAGAATACATAGGAGCTCTAGCTGGTTATGCAGAAGATGTTATATTCCAAGATATTACAATAAATGTTAATAGTATAAAAGGTTATAATTATGTAGGAGGCTTGGTCGGTAAAGCAGTTAAAGAAGGTGAGTACCAGACAGAAATACTTTTTGCAACAGTTAACTCTGGGGATATCTATGCAGAAAATAATTATGTTGGTGGTATAGCAGGAAGTCTTTTCAGATCTTTAATACAAAACTCAAGCTCTAGTTCAGATATAGAGAGTGATCATTATACCGCTGGAGGACTTGTTGGTTATTTAAAAGGTAAAGTTGAGGATAGTTATGCAACTGGATCTGTAGATGGATATAAATATACAGGAGGTCTTGTTGGTAGACAATCCTCTAGCCCAGATATAACTGTTCATGTTAAAAGATGTTATGCAACAGGTAATGTGGAATCTTCAAATGATTATGTTGGAGGCTTGATTGGTTACATAAGTGATGGAGATGGTGGTAATACAACTGTAGAAAAAAGTTATGCAACAGGTAATGTAGATTCTTCTAATGATGAAGGTAATGGAGGTTTAATTGGTTATGCTAAGGATAGTGCAATAATTAAAAACTGCTATGCAACTGGAAATGTTAAAAGTGGTGCTAAATATGTTGGGGGTTTGATTGGCTATTCAAATGCAACTATAACTAATTGTTATGCTACAGGAGAAGTTAAAGGCTCAGATTCAAGAATTGGAGGTTTAGTTGGTTATGCTTCTTCAGATTCTGATATAACAAATAGTTATGCAAATTGGTCTGTTGCTCCTTCAGGGCCTTCATATATTGGGGGGCTAATTGGAAGAATAAGTAGTAGTGGTATTAATATGGATAATGAGAGCGGATATTGTGAATATATCAATGAATCTACACCAACTTCATGCTCTTCATCTAATATATCTTCTATTCAAGGTGGAGCTAATTATGGAGCTTGGGATAGCTCAATTTGGAATTTGACAGGTTCAAGTCCAACACTAAAAAATATGCCTTAATTTTAAAAATGAGCTTCTAAAATAAAGAAGCTCATTTTTTATTAAGCTATTATATAATATTACTTGATTTTCTGAAGCTTTCCATTTAATAATATAGCTATGGAACAAGAATACAAAATAACTGATGCTGATAAAAAGTCAGAAGATTATATAGAAAGTCATATAAGACCGTCTAAATTAAAAGATTTTACAGGACAAGAACAAACTAAAGCAAATTTAGATATTTTTATAAAATCTGCTTTAGATAGAGGTGAAGCTCTTGACCATGTTCTTTTATATGGACCTCCAGGGTTAGGGAAAACGACTTTATCTCAAATTGTGTCTCATGAATTAGGTGTAGGTTTTCGTTCTACATCAGGTCCAGTAATAGCAAAGTCTGGAGATTTAGCTGCAATCTTGACAAATTTAGAGCCTAATGATGTTTTATTTATTGATGAAATACACAGGCTAAATCCAGCTGTGGAAGAAATATTATATCCAGCTATGGAGGATTTTCAACTGGATTTAATAATTGGAGAAGGTCCTTCAGCAAGGTCTGTGAAAATTGATTTGCCTAAATTTACTTTAGTTGGAGCGACTACTAGATTGGGATTATTAACTACTCCTTTGAGAGATAGATTTGGTATTCCTTTGAGAATGAATTTTTATACTCCTAAAGAGCTGACTAAAATTATTATGAGAGCCGCTAAGATTATGGGAGCTAATATAAATGAAGAAGGTGCTTTGGAAGTTGCTAAAAGATCAAGAGGAACTCCTAGAGTTGCAAATAGGCTTTTAAGAAGAGTTAGAGATTTTGCTACAGTAAAAAATCATCATATTATAGATGCAAAAATAGCAGATGAGTCTTTATCAAGATTAGATGTTGATAGTATGGGGCTTGATAGTATGGATAGAAGGTATTTAACTTGTATTGTTGAAAACTATGGAGGAGGTCCTGTTGGTGTTGAAACAATATCTGCTGTTCTAGCAGAGCAAAGAGATATGGTTGAGGATGTAATAGAGCCTTACTTAATGCAACAAGGTCTTATTCAAAGAACTCCAAGGGGAAGAGTTATTTCTGAAAAGGGATATAAATATTTAGGTCTAAAACCAAAAGTTAATGTATCTGCTCAATTCGATATGATTGAAGAGGAATAGAATTATGGAAACCATCAATATTAATATAGTTTTATAATCTTCAACGAGTTAAGTGTATAAAAAATAAGAAAGTAATTAGTTATGACAAAAATATCACCGTCAATATTATCAGCTGATTTTGCAAATCTAAAAAAAGAAATAAAAGCAATTGATAAAGCTGGAGCAGATTATATTCACTTAGATGTTATGGATGGAAATTTTGTACCAAATATATCTTTCGGAGCTCCAATTATCTCGGCTGTTAGATCTTATACAAATAAAGTTTTTGATGTGCATTTAATGATAGAAAATGTTGATAAATATTATCAGTCATTTGTTAATGCAGGAGTAGATATAATTACTTTTCATATTGAAAATACAAAATCTCCAGCTAAGCTTATTAAAGCTATTAAGTCAGAAGGTGTAAAGGTTGGTATTGCATTAAAGCCTGATACTCCAGTATCTAAAATAAAGAGATATTTAAAAGATATTGATTTAGTTTTAGTTATGTCTGTTGAACCTGGGTTCGGAGGGCAAAAGTATATTCCTCAAGATAAAAAAATAAAAGAGCTAAAAAAACTATCAAAGGGTATGGATTTAGAGATATCTATTGATGGAGGAATAAATGATAAAACAGCTGTAAAAGCAAAAAAAGCTGGTGTAGATATTCTCGTTGCTGGAAGTTTTGTTTTTAAATCTAAAAGTTATAAAAAAGCTATCAAGGTTCTAAGAGGATAAGATGACGGAATGTAAAAAAAAATCAGCTTGGTTTCTTAAATCTCGTTTGTATTATTTTCTTTTAGGTAAGCCTAATTTTGATAGGCTTAACAATATTATTTGTTATAAGAGAAAAGGAACTATTGAAAAAGGCTTAAAGATAATATTAACTAAACAGTTTGATTATGGTGGGCAAAATATTACAGTTAATAGTTTTAAGAAAATGTTCAAGGCTTCAAAAGAAAACAACAATCTTTGGGATATGCAAATAAATTCTTTTGCATGGTTAAGAGATTTGCAAGAAGTAGGCTCTAATGATGCTAGGTTGTGTGCTAGAAAACTGATAAATGATTGGATAAAAGAAAACTCAACTTGCAATGAAATGAATTGGCAAAGCCAACTTATAGGGAAAAGATTATTTTTCTTAATAAGTAACTATAATTTTTATGGGCGAAGTGCCAGCCGCGAGTTTAAGCATATGCTTTTTAATTCTATGCATAAACAACAAGAATTTTTAAGAAAGCAAATTAAAAACTGCAAAGAAATCGATGGTTATAATTTTTTGCAAGGTTTGAAAGGCTTGCTTTTTTCTTATATATATATACCTAAGCAAAAAGAAAGAGTTAAAGAGATTTTACCTCTTTTAGAAAAAAGTTTGCATAAACAAATTTTAGAAGAAGGTTGTCATAAATCGAGAAATATATTTTTAACATTTAAGACTCTTAGGTCTTTGGTTGAGATTGATTATGTATTAAAAAGCTCGAAGTATGGATCTCCTAAGTTTTTGGATTTATATATTAGAGCAATAACTAAATTCCTAAAATCTGTTATTTATAAAGATGGAGAGCTTCCTGTTTTCAATGATAGCTTTGAATATGAGTTAGATAAAATAAGCGATGTGTTCTCTAAGTTGAATTTCAGAGTTAAAACTTTGGATTCTTTCCCGATTTCAGGATATGAAAAATTGCAAGGAGATAAAACTAATATATTGATTTCAACTTCTACAGAAGAAAAAGATAGTAGACATTTTGGTGTAGGCTCTTTTGAAATGCAATATGATAAAAAAAGAATAGTTGTGAATTGTGGAGCTTGTATTTACAAAGAAAATTGGAAAAGAGCTCTTCAAGAAACAGATGCTCATAGTGTTGTTTGTATAGGGAAAAAAGATAATAAATCATCAAGCTCAATTGTTACAAGAAGAGTTAATAAAAATAGTAAGTCTATAACTATTAAAAACAATGGTTATGAAAAAAATTGTAAAGCTAAACTGTCAAGAAAGATATTATTGTCTAATGATGGTAAAACAATAATGGGAAGAGATGTAATAAATAATAATGTTAAAAATGCTGTTGTGATTCGATTTCATTTGCACCCAAGTGTATCCATTTCTCATACCAATAATAAAAGACATCTAATGCTAAAAGTTGGTAAAAGTTCTGGCTGGTTGTTTAAAACATCAGAAGAGAATATTTCAATAGAAAATAGTATATATTTTGGAAAAGATAAATCTCCTCAACAAACAAAACAGATTGTAATAAAGTATAAGTTGTCTAGAGGCGAGAGTGTAATAAATTGGATGTTTGAAAAACTCTAAATTAGTTGTTTATATGGGAAATATATGATTAATTTATCGTTCAAATACTACTTTGTACTATACACTCAAAATTAATTTATAAAATATTTAACTAAAATTAGTTGAAACTCTACTTAAGTATAAATTTTTATATAAATAATTATCTTGAAATTTTTAATCTTTTTTTGTATAAATACTTTTATATAATACTTAACTAATATAAGGAAATAAAAATGACAGTAAATAATCCAATAATAATAATTCCATCAAGAATGCCTTCAACTAGGTTACCAAATAAACCTTTGGCTGATATAAATGGTAAAACTTTGGTGGAGCATGTATATGATAGAGCTATGGAGGCAGATTTTGCAGAAGTTCTCGTTGCCTGTGATGATCAAAGAATAGTAGATGTTATAGAAGCTGCAGGTGGTAAAGCTGTTTTAACAGATCCTGAATTGCCATCAGGTTCAGATAGAATTTTTGCGGCATTACAAAAATTTGATCCAGAAGGTAAGTATGATTCTATTATCAATTTACAAGGGGATGAACCAACAGTAAATCCAGAAAATGTAAAAAAAGCTTTTGATTTATTACAAAACTCTGGTTGTGATATGACAACTCTAGGTTCTTACTTTGTGAGTCAAGAGGATATTGAAAATCCTGGAAATGTAAAAGCAATTGCTGAAATAAAAGAGGGAGAAGATACTGGTAGAGCTCTATATTTTTCTAGAAATGTTGCTCCATCAAATACAGGTTTTGAAGGTAAGTATATCCATCATATTGGGCTTTATGCTTATACAAGAGAAGCTTTAGCAAGTTTTGTTGCATCTCCACAGGGTGAGTTGGAAAAAAGAGAAAAGTTAGAGCAATTAAGAGCTTTAGGTATGGGTATGTCTATGCAAATAGGGATTGTAGATGAAAGACCTCTTGGTGTTGATACTCTAGAAGATTTAGAAAGAGCTCGTCAAGAGTTAAAATAAATTAAAGTAACTTTATATGATTGTAAAAACCCTAGCTTTAGGCTGGGGTTTTTGCTTAAAGACAATGGACATAAAATTAATTTACAATCTATTTTAAATTTTAACTTTCAAAATTTTATAAAATAATATATAACTAAATCATGGCTAAGAATAAAGTGCAATTTGTCTGTCAATCATGTGGCTCCGTTTATGCAAAATGGAGTGGTAAATGTGATGCTTGTGGAGAATGGAATACTATTGTAGAAGAAGTTATTGCGGAGACTCCAAAGGGGTTGACAGCAAAAGGAAAAGGTAGAGAGTTAGATTTAGTTTCTTTTTCAGGAGCTAATGAAATAGCTCCTAGAAAGAAAACTGGTATTGCAGAATTGGATAGGGCTCTTGGTGGAGGTCTTGTAGAGGGCTCTGCTATATTGATAGGTGGAGATCCGGGAATCGGTAAATCAACATTGTTATTACAGGCAGTTGGGACTCTATCTGAGAGTTATAGTTGTTTTTATATATCTGGAGAGGAATCTGTTAATCAAATTCGTATGAGAGCTTCTCGTGTTGGAGTCCCTTCAGATAAAGCAGAACTATGCTCTGCCAATAGTGTTAGGGATATTATAAAAACTCTAGATAGAAATGATTGTCCAGATGTTGCTATAATAGATTCTATACAAACTATGTTTGTTGATAATATAGATTCTGCTCCTGGGACGGTCTCTCAAGTTAGAGCATCAGCATCGGAGCTGATTAAAGTTGCTAAAAAAAGAAATATAGTATTATTAATTGTTGGGCATGTAACTAAAGATGGTCAGATTGCTGGTCCTAGAGTTTTAGAGCATATGGTGGACACTGTTTTATATTTTGAAGGAGATAGAGGTCATCAATTTAGAATATTAAGAGCTGTTAAAAATAGATTTGGAGCATCCGATGAAATCGGAGTTTTTGAAATGGCAGATAAAGGATTGTTAGAAGTAACTAACCCATCAAAACTATTTCTATCTGATAGGGATTTTAATGTGCCGGGTACTGTGGTTTTTGCTGGAGTAGAGGGCACTAGACCAATGTTGGTTGAAGTTCAAGCTTTGTTGTCTAAGTCTGTGTATGGTAATCCTGTTAGAGCAGTCGTTGGTTGGGATAAAAATAGGCTAAGTTTAATTTTGGCTGTTTTAGAATCAAGAGCTGGAATTGTTGTTGGTGCAAATGATGTTTATTTAAATGTTGCGGGTGGTTTGAAAATATCAGAACCTGGAGCAGATTTATCTATTGCAGCGGCGATTATAAGTTCTGCATTTAGTAAACCTATAGATAAAGATACAATTATTTTAGGGGAAGTAGGGCTAACAGGAGAAGTTAGACCTGTATCTAATTTAAACTCTAGATTAAAAGAGGCTTCAAAGTTAGGATTTAAAAATGCAATTATTCCTTCTAAAAGTGTTAAAATAGTTGACAAAAATATAAAAATTGTAGAAATTAGTCATATTAGAGACTTAATACCTTTATTTAAGAATAGTTAGGAGATTTTAGTGATAGAGATTTTTGATGTAGTGGTGGGTGTGATTATGACAGTATCTGTTGTAATGGCTTTCTTTAGAGGATTTGTGAAAGAGTTGTTTACTATACTTTCATGGTTAATTGCTACAGTGTTAACAGTTTATTTATCTCCAGTTATTCAAAATATGATAAAGGTTTCTGAAGGTAAGAAGGCTTTCTATGATGCTCTGGTTATACTAGCTATTTTTTCTTTGGCTATGGTGATTCTATCTTTTATATTTGGTAGAATTATTCATCACTTAAAAAAGAATGACGGGTTGTTTCTAGATAGATCTTTAGGGACTTTGTTTGGGATTGTGAGAGGATCTTTATTAATTTGCTTGTCTTATATATTTGTTGTTGGTTTTGTTTATGAGTATAGACCAGAATGGGTTAGAGGAAAAAGTGTTAAGTTAGTTGAAATAGGAGCAAAAAATTTAGTTAAGTTGAATCCTAAGAATATGAATATAGATTTTGATAATGTTTTTTCTAAGGTTAAAAATGTTGGAAAAGAAAATAAAGAAGAAAAACAAGAAGGTTACTCTGATAGAACAAGAAAACAAGTGGAAGATTTAATAAAAAATGGTATATTACAGCAAACGAAATAGAAGAAAAAGAAATAATAGAAGAGTTTTGACTCTTTTTATAATAGGGATGATGCTATACTTCTCTTTTAATTTAGGAAGAGCTAAGAGTCAGGGAAATTTAAATTATTGCAATTATGAACTTCAAGAAGCTGTAAAGTCTGTTTCTAATATGGAAAAGAAAAGAATTCAGTTTCAAAAGGATATAGAAAAATTACATATAGAAAAAAATATTATACAAGATAAATATAACAGATTAGTAGAAAATGATGAGCTTCTAGAGTTTTTCAAAAGTGTAAAAAATAAAATGACAGCAGGAGTCGAACTTAGTAGAATAGATAGAGTTGTTAGCGATCTTAAATCAGATAGGAAATGCTCTAAAGCAATAAATAAAAGATTTATTGTAAAGACTCCTTTGTATAAAGGGGATGTTAAAAATACCAATGTTTCTTTTGAGAAAGGTGTTTTTGATATAACCGCAGATGGATATAGTTTTATAAATGAAAATAAAAAACCAGAATCATGGTTTGATGTTAAAAAGCCTTTGGTTGTTAGTTTTAATGCAAAAAATGGAACTGAAGTTATTAAAGAACATTTGCCTATTAAAAAGTCAATTGTTTTAGATAATAAAGAATATTTTTTTGAAATAGAAACTTCAAAGTCCAAAGGCTTTGTTAATATATTAGAGTATAATTGTAATTATCCGTAAAACAAATTGTTGACTATTAACTTTATGTGTTCTATATAATATATTATGAAAAAAACATTTTTAGCACTATTATTTTTATTGATTTCATCTGTGGCAAAAGCAGATGAGTTGTCAATAGTGAAAAAAGCAGAGAACTCTTTAAATGCTTTGAAAACAGCACATGGCATGTTTAAGCAATATAATGCAGATGGCTCTATATTTACAGGAGAGTTTTGGATCCAAAAACCTGGTAAAATTAGATTTGAATACTCTTATCCTAACCAAAACTTCATAGTTTCTAATGGCTCTTTTATTTTCTTTTGGGATGATAGCTTGAAACAACAAACAAATGCTCCGTTGTCTTATACTCCTGCTGGAATTATTTTAAATGATAAAATTAATCTGTTAGATGATTCTGATATAGAGGTGAGTAATTTTAAAGAATATAAAGAATCTTATGAGGTTTCTCTAAGGTCAAAAGAAAATAAAGATATAGGAGTTGTTACATTGTCTTTTTCTGAGAAAGACAATAAATTATTTAAATGGAAAGTTGTGGACTTAAATGGAGGGGAAACTATAATGGTTTTAGAAGATGTTTCTTTTGATGTAAATATAGACAAGAAAAAATTTAGATTTAAAGACCCTACAAAGAATCCTTTTAAACTAAATTAATTTTTTACTTTACTTAAAGAGAAAAATTATATAAAATTATAATCCATAAGTTATAGGGATGCTATTTATGAAAAAGAAATTTATTTTTATATTTTGTTGTGCGCTAATGTTTAGCTCTCAGTCTTTTGCTGGGACAACGGTTGCTTCTAAAATACTTTCATCTTTAATTCCTGCTGTATTTGATAAACAACAAATGTGGCAAGATTCTTTTGATAAAAGAATAGATTCAGATGCTCAAATGTTAGAGAGTATTAAAGCTATATCTGATATTCAAGTTAAACAAGAAGAAATATCTAAGCAAAATACAATTGAAAACCCTAATCCAGACCTAAATGGTAACTTAACCAGAAAAACAGCTGAGAGCTCAAAATGGAAGAAAGCTAATTCACAAGAAAAATATCTTTCAGGTCTAATGAATCAGAGTTCTGTTTCTACAATGACTGATAAGAAGAATAATATTCAAGCTTCAGATAGAATGCTATCAGATAATATAGATAGCTTATTAGAAGAAAATGAGGATGACCCTATAAAAAATAAGCTTATAAATGCTGCTACAATATTCTACCCTAAAACATATAAGAATATAGAGAAGAAAAAAGAGGGCTATGAATCTCAAGTAACTAAACCAAAAGAAAGTGGAATAGAAAGTCAACTAGTAGATGCAAGAAACACCGCAAATATGGTTGTAGGGCCTCAAGACACTAAAAATGTTTCCAGTGATGCTGTTCTAGCTAATCCAAAATCTAGTGTAGATAAATTTGATTCTTTGGCTATGTTGGCGAGAAAATCTTTAGCTTTTTCAGGTTTGAACAAACAAATAGCATTAAGAACAAATGTAAAAGGAGGCGGATTAGGTCTTTATATTAAAAACTTTGTTGCAGATCTTAATGAAAAAACAGGAAGAGATGATTTTACTGAATATACAAAAGAAATGCCTGATGATGTTTCTAAATACGAATTTATGGATTTTCTTTTTTCTAAAGTTATGTTAAATCCTTCTTGGCATTTTTCTTTAAGCTCTATGCCTAAAAAAGAGCTAGAGACTCAAAAAATACAAATGTATGCAATGTTAAATATTTTGAATTGGGAGACATCTCAAATGCTTAAAAAGATATTGGCTACATCTGCAACAGATTTAGCGGTAAGTGTTGATAAAGGGCTTTAAGTCTTATTTTATTTCATCCCAAGAAATTCTATTTATATCTGAATCGATAGCTAAAGAGTGAGTTATTTTTTCAATTTTTTTACTCTGTTTAGATAATATAACAGCATCTAAAACACATTCTTTTTTACTTGAACCTTCACATTCAATTTTTATATCTTTAGCAGTTAGTTTATGCTTTTCTATTTGTGCAAGTAAAATCTTTTTAATTTTATTCTCTGATGATGGTGCGAATGACATTCTTAAAACATACTCAGATTCTTCAGAATTAACTCCATCCATAACAAGAGCAATCGGTCTTAATAATGTATTAATTGTCATAACAAATATTGATACTATTCCAGCTTCTAGGAAGTAGTGCATGCCAACAAGCATACCCGCTGCCGCAGAGCACCAAAGAGTGGCTGCTGTTGTTAAGCCTTTAATGTTGAAGCCATCTTTTAAAATAACTCCTCCACCAATAAAGCCAATACCTGATACTATTTGTGCAGATACTCTTAAATCTGTTCCGTATTTAGCATAGTTTTGGAAGTCGAATAATGTAAATGCACATGCTCCTAATGCAACTAAAGAGTTTGTTTTTAATCCTGCTGTCCTGTGATGAATCTGTCTTTCACTACCAATTGCAAATCCGCATATTGTCGCAACAATTAGCCTTGTTAAAACATCAAATATTGGCATCTTTTTTACTCCCTTTATTTATTAATATTTCATTTTCTGTAAATACTAAATTAATTATTTAATAAATTCAAGAAAATAATCTTTACTAAATGTTTAAAATGTTTTATAAAAATAGATAGACTAATAAAAAATGGAGGCAAGAATATGGCAGATATTCAAACTAACTTTTTAAATAAGATAAAAAAAGAAGAGCAAGCAGTAACTATTTTTTTGGTTAATGGAGTTAAATTGAATGGTACAATCATTTCATTTGATAACTCTACTATCGTTTTGCAAAAAGATAATAATACTCAGTTAGTTTATAAACAAGCTATATCTACAGTTATGCCAGCTAAGGCTAATTAAACATAGGAGGCGAGTTATGCCTAATGATAAACTTGAAGATAAAATTAAGAAATTAGAAGAGAAACTTTCAGAAGTCGAAAAACAAATTGTTGAGACTAAAAGCTGTAAGCATGTTTGCTTTATTACATATCATAAATTAAAATTACAGAAAAAGATTGTTAAAGCAGAGGTTAAAAAGTTAAAAGCAAAAACAATTCCAGATATAATTGCTTAGCTATGAAGAAGGTATCTATAAATATAAATGGTCATAATACAAGTTTTACTATAGAAGAAGAGTTTTGGGCTGAGTTTAAGAAAATATCAGAAACAAGATCTCAATCTATAAAATCACTGGTGTCAGAGATCGATGAGTTAAAAGAAAGTGGAAATTTATCTAGTGCTATAAGAGTTTTTATTTTAAAGAATCATGTATAATAAATCTTGATTTTGTATTAATAAAATGTTAGGCATAAGAAATATAAAAATAATTAAGGAGAGTAATAATGGTTGATGTATTTACAGAAGTAGATGATGAATTAAAAAATGAAGAGATGAATAAATGGTTGAAGAAATTTGCACCTAAAGTTATAGCTTTGGCTATTATTGTTGTTTTATTTACAGCAGGTAGAGTTATATATAGTAATTATGAAATATCTCACAATGAAGAGCAAACAGAAATTCTTTCAGAAGTTGTTAATAATAATTCTTCAGAGCTTATGAGCTTAGAGGGAAGTCATAAATTGCTTGCTAATTTTGCAAAAGCAGGAGATTTAGTTGATGAGGGGAAGAGTGAAGAAGCTAACTCTATATATAAAGATATTATGAATGATAAAGATATTGATAAAGAATATACAGATTTAGCATCTATTTATTTTGTGCAAAATACTCTTAATCAAGATGGAGCAGACTTAAAAGAGGCTCATGAAGTAATAAAGGGATTTTTAAATAAAGAAAGTGTTTATTTTTATGTGGCATCAGAACTTAATGCTTTAATAGAGCTTAAAAATGATAATGTAGAAATTGCTAAAGCTATTTTTACTACTTTATCAAATGACTATGATGCTCCAGAAGAAATAAGAAGTAGAGCTGAAAAAATTAGAACTTTATACTAAGGAAAAATATAAATGAACTTGAAACTATTAATAAGCTTATTTTTTGTAATGTTTTTACAAGCCTGTTCAGATGTCTGGCTTGGAGAGGCAGAAAATGAAATTAAGCTTACAGGGAATAGAATAGATCTTTTATCTGGCTATAATGTTAACTCAAATTTTGAAGAAGATTCTATAGATTTAGAAGTTCCGAAGAGTTTTTCTGATTTGGCAAAAGAGTGGAAAGTTGATTTAGGCACTAGAAATAGTAAAGTAGTTTATTCTCCAGTTATTGATTCTGAAAATGTTTATGTCTTAAATGACTTTGGCAAAGTTTCTTGTATAAACAAAGTTAGTGGCAAGAGAGTTTGGGAAGTGTTAGTGTCAAGAAAAAGAGAGGATACTTCAGGTATAACTGGCGGTGGTTTGTTTGTAAATGGTAATGCAATTTATGTCTCTACAGGTTTTGGCGATTTACTAGCTTTGTCTAAGTTAAATGGTGGTATGATTTGGAGATATAAGTCAATAGCTCCTTTTAATAGTGCTCCATTTGTTAAAGATAATAAAGTTTTTGTTGTTAATAGAGAGAATGAAACTATAGCTCTTAATGAAAAAGATGGTGTAATAGCTTGGAAACATAAAGGTGCTCCAGAAGATGCATCTTTTATATCAGAGCTTAAAATTACAAGCTATAAAAATAATATAGTTCCTACATATACATCAGGAGAGATTTTTGTGCTTTCTTCTGAAAATGGTATTGAAAAGGTTAGTGATGAGTTAAACTCTATTTCTAAAACAAACTTTATAAATAGTATTAGTAATATAACTTCGTCAAATGTTGTGGTTAGCGATAAACTTATTGCTTCTGGTTTAGGAAATCAAACTGTAGGTATTGATTTAACTAATGGTCGTAGAATATGGAGTAATAGAATTAAGGCGGAGAGTACTCCAGTCTTTAAAGGAAAATATATATTCTTAATAAACTCTAATAATGAGCTTATGGCTATGTCCTCAGAAACTGGAGGCTTATTCTGGAGTGTAAATCTAAATGATTTATCCTCTGATATAGAATATGACTGGAGTAGCATCTCTATTTATAAAAACAATATAGTTTTAACTTCTTTAAATGATAAAGTATTGTTTTTATCTGCCTTAAACGGAGAAGTTATTTTTTCAAAAAATATCGCAAGCTCTTCAAAACTAGCTCCAATTTTTGAGAATAATTATATGTACATAATTGGTAGCAATGGTAAATTGTATAAATACTCTTTAAACTAGTTTATAAAACAAGTGATTGCCTATTTCTGTTTCGGGTATTAAATCTTTTGCCCAATATGGCTCTATGTCTTTATGATGATAGTGAGTGGAACCTAGAGTTTTATCCTTTATAGCTCCCGCTATAGCTTTCCTTGCAATTCTTAAGCAAGTGGAAAACATTTTGTCCTCATGAGTAATTTTCTCAATTTTTTCTTTGTTAGGATCATCATTGTTCCAGCAACTAAATTGATAAGGTTTTTGGCATATTGATATTAAATCATTTCCCCACCAAAACTTTTCTTTATCTTTAGAAATTTTGCATCTGTTTATGATTACATTTGCAACAGCTTCTAAACCTTTTAACCCCTCTCCGCGAGCCTCTCCGAAAAGAGTTCTTGCTAGTATTTCAACCTCTTTTGATTTGCTCATGTTATTACTCCTTCTCTGAAATATAAACATTAGCATTATTAGTGCCTGCTTTTAAAACAGATATATGAGTGTCTTTTGCTTGTTTGCAATTGTTAATAGCAAAATCATAATATACTCCTGCTGGGAAAAAATGAGAGTTAGTGTCACTAACTATGTTTTCATCTCCAAATTCAATATATATGTCTTCGGTTGTGAATAAGCTTATAACTTTTGTTCCAAAGCTAAATGGAACACTATTTCTGTTCGCGGTGCTTGAGGCTATTATCTTGTGAGCTTTACCGTCTTTTAGTCTTAAAGCTGGAATAGGGTTGTTATCATCATCTTTTGGTAAAATTGTAGGCATTTTATTTCCTTTCTGTTGTTTAAATAAAAAAAATGCACCACAAAGGGTGCACTTATTGCTAATTCTGTAAAGGACTATATTCCTATTTATTGTTAATGTCAAGCTTTTTCTTGAATTTTAATTTCTATGCTTTATAAATAAGAATATGAAAATACTAGATGTAAATAATTTAAAAGTTAGTTTCGGAGAATTTAAAGCCGTAAAAAATTTAAGTTTTTATGTTAGGAAAGGCAAGGTTTCAGCTCTTGTGGGAGAGTCTGGGTCTGGTAAATCAGTGTCTTGTCTCTCTTTGTTAAACTTATTGCATGGAGCTAATGTAAAAGGGCAAGCTATTTATGATGGGGTAGATATCCTAAATTTAAGCGAAGAGGATTTAGAAGATGTTAGGGGTAAAAAGATATCATTTATTTTTCAGGAGCCAATGACATCTTTGAATCCTTTGCATAAAATAGGTAAGCAAATATCTGAAGTTTTAATTTTACATAATATAGTGCAAAATAAGAAAGATGCTTTAACAGAGACTGAAAGGCTTTTAGATTTAGTTAATATTGATAAAGGTAGGTATAATAGCTATCCTCATGAGCTTTCAGGAGGGCAAAGGCAAAGAGTTATGATTGCTATGGCTATAGCTTGTTCTCCAGATTTGTTGATAGCGGATGAGCCCACTACTGCTTTGGATGTTTCAATTCAAAAAGAGATAATAGGCTTGCTATCAGATTTGCAAAAAAGAACAGGGTTATCAATTTTGATAGTAACTCATGACTTAAATTTGGTTGAAAAATTTGCTAATGATATATTTGTAATGAATAATGGCAGATTAATCGAATTTGGGAGTCCTAAACAGATATTTAATAAGTCAAAACATGATTATACAAAGAAGTTGATAAAAGCTAGTAAAGGAACCTGTTTAAATAAAGAAGAGTTGTCTTTAGATACCGTTTTAAGAGTGAAAAATCTTTCAGTAGAGTATAAAAATGGAGTAAAAGCTGTAAAAGGTGTTTCTTTCAATTTAACAAAAGGGGCTACTCTTGCTATTATAGGAGAGTCTGGGTCTGGTAAAACTAGTATATTAAATGCTATTATGAGACTTGTTCCCATTGCTAATGGTGAAGCTTATTTTAATAATGAAAATGTTTTCTCTCTTAAATCTAAGAGACTTAGAGAAATAAGAAAAAAAATGCAGGTTGTTTTTCAAGATCCTTTTTCATCTCTTTCTCCCAGGATGAGTATCTCTCAAATAATAGAAGAGCCCTTAAAAGTGCATAAAATAGGAAATAAAGCTACTAGAAAGAAAAAGGTAGATAAAGTTTTAAGAGAAGTGAAATTACCTCTGTCCATGAAGGATAAATATCCGCATGAGTTCTCTGGAGGGCAAAGGCAAAGAATAGCAATAGCTAGAGCTTTAATATTAAATCCTGAATTGTTAATATTAGATGAACCTACCTCAGCTTTAGATGTTTGTGTGCAAGAAGATATTATTAATTTACTTAATGATATTCAAAAAGATAGAGGGCTTTCTTATATATTTGTTTCTCATGACCTTAAATTGATTAAAAATATAGCAGATTATGCAATCGTTTTAAAAGATGGAGCTGTTATTGAGCAAAATATAGCAAAAAAGTTGTTTTTTCAACCTATTGAAAAATATACAAAAAAACTATTAGAGTCTTGCTAGAAGAAAGAAAATGTAAAAAAAATTAAAAAAACTTGTTGACACTATTAAATATTTTAGTCTATAACTAAAAATAGGTTAGGTTTTAATGTATAAGGACTTATGTGGTGAAAAAGATTAATTTCGATATTATGGATGAGTTCTTAAGCAGAAAACAACTTTTCTCTATAGGAGCTTTGTCTTTAGTAGTTGGATTGGTTTTTTTTGTTATATCAATAGTCTTTATATCTAATACCTTGAAATCTGTTGCCTCTACTGATGGAGGAGAAAAGAAAGAATATGTATCGCAAGATGTATGTTTATCTTCTCTAAGAGGAATCAGAGGATTAAATACTAGACCAGATGGTGGTAAGAAAATTATTTTATCAGCTGAAGGTTTAGAAAATGCAGCTCTTAAATTAGGTGAGGCTTCGGCCGCTAGCTTAGTTTGTCCTGGATGGGAGCTTTCAAGCTTTTGTATGGGGGAGAGTTGTGAAAACGGAGAAGGTTTATTATTTGAACTTCAAGTGATAGACTAAAAATTTTTAAACTTAAAAAAAGGAAAATAAAAAATGGCAAACTTAATTATTACAATTATCGCTATCGCATTAGTAGCTGTTGCTGCTCTTATGGGTGCTTACTATGGTGGTACAGCATTTAACCAAGGTCAAGAACAAGCTGAAAGATCTACATTAATGAACGAAGCTGCTCAAGTTTCAGCTGCTATCGTAATGTACAATGCTATGGAAGATGATACATTTGACAATGGTAACTCAATTGCTGACCTTGTGTCTAACAACTATATCACATCTGCTCTTTCAGGTTGGACTGTAGCTGCTGATGCTGCTAGTATGACTAAAACAGCTAAAAAAGAAGCTTGCGCTCTTATTGCAGCAGAAACACAATTCTCTTGTGGTGCTGACGAAACAACAGTTACATATACATTCTAATATAGAATTGTATTACAGTTAGAAAAAAGAGGTTGGTCAACAACCTCTTTTTTTTATGCTTTTTTTCGCCAGTCTCAATTTTTCTCAGTCATTCTGAACAAAGTGAAGAATCCTTTCGAGCCTGTGTAATGTTGATTTATATCCAGTAACACAGAGAGATTCTTCACTACCACACAAGTGTGTCCATTCAGAATGACGGATTAAGATATGCATAGGGAGGGGTTCCCGCTTTCGAGATAATGACAGAGAGGGGGTAGGGAATGACAGAGTATCGTGATAAAAATAAAAGGATAGTGGTGGGGTAAGGCGATAATATAGAGATTGAGTTTTATGATTTGTTTTGACAAAATTATCATTCCGTTGTATATTCCTTAAAAAAATATAAGGAAAGAAAAATGACTTTAAAATACAACATAAAATGTAAAGACGGTAAGGCTCGTAGAGGAACTTTAAAAACTGCTCATGGAGATGTGCAAACTCCGGCTTTTATGCCAGTAGGAACTTGTGGGACAGTAAAAGGTATGATGCCAGAGTCTGTTGCGGAAACAGGAGCTGAAATATTATTAGGAAATACATATCACTTAATGTTAAGACCTGGTGCAGATGCTGTAGCTCATCAAGGAGGACTGCATAAAATGATGAATTGGGATAAGCCTATTTTAACTGATTCTGGTGGGTTTCAAGTTATGTCTTTAAATGAGCTTCGTAAAATTACAGAAGAAGGAGTAACATTTAAATCTCATATTGATGGTTCAAAGCATTTCTTGAGTCCAGAGGTTTCAATGGATATTCAGCATAAATTAGACAGTAATATTACTATGTGTTTTGATGAGTGTACTCCTTTTCCAGCAACTCATGATGTGGCTAGAGAATCAATGTTAATGTCAATGAGATGGGCAAAAAGAAGTAAAGATGCTTTTGTTGATAGAGATGGGTATGGTGTTTTTGGTATTCAACAAGGATCTGTATATGAAGACTTAAGAAGTGAATCGGCAGAGAAACTAAAGGAAATTGGTTTTGATGGTTATGCTATTGGCGGTCTTGCTGTTGGAGAAGGTCAAGAAGCTATGTTTTCTACTCTTGATTTTTGTGTGGACATGTTGCCAGAAGACAAGCCTAGGTATTTAATGGGAGTTGGTAAGCCAGATGATTTGGTTGGAGCTGTTCTTAGAGGTGTAGATATGTTTGACTGTGTTATGCCTTCTAGAAGTGGTAGAACAGGGCAAGCTTTTACTTTTAATGGTCCTATAAATATGAAAAATGCTAAGCATAAAACAGATTTATCTCCTGTAGAGCCAGAATGTGATTGTCCTCTTTGTACAAAATATACAAGAGCTTATTTGCATCATTTGATTAAGTGTGGAGAAATCTTGGGTGTTATGCTTCTAACATGGCATAATATTAGATTCTATGAAATGCTTATGAAAAGAATGAGAGATGCAATTGAAGGAAATAGATTGCAAGAATTTGCAGATGATTTCTTAGCTAAGTACAAAAAATAAACTTTTAACGGTTTTGTTGTAAAAAACTCTTGATTTTATTGCATTTTTGTGATATATTATTTCTACAAAACAACAAAAGGAAGAAACGATGTTTTTAAAGGGTAGAAAACTAAAAATAAGAAGAACTATTTTAACAGAGAGTTAAAAGTAGAAGTTTAGTTTTTATCTAAAATCGAAATAAAGCTCTCATTAATTATGAGAGCTTTTTTTATTAATTAAGTAAGGAAAAAAGATGGATTGTACACATATTAGAAGATTGGATCAGGAATTTGTAATTAGAATGTTAGATGTAAGAGATCTAGCTAAATCTCATGCTTTATTAAATGAGGTTGCTCAAGAAATGGCAAATCAAGATAAAAAATATCTTCATAAAAAGACTCTTTCAGAAGTTAGAAATATGTTGTTGAATGATTCACATAAAATGGCAGGAGTATTCTCCCTTGGTGATAATGGTCAAGAAGATACCTTGGTGGCAGAAATAGGATATTTTGGAGTTGATGCTAATTCTCCTAGAGACAATACTGATGCAGTTTTGCCTAATTTTAAAGCAGATAATGTTGCTAATAACGATATAAACTTTATAGGGTCTGTTTGTACTAAAAAAGAGTTTAGAGGCTTAGGTCTTTTAAAAGATTTAGATAAATTCTTAGAAGAAAGATCAGAAAGAGGATTCTCTGTTTGTATGGTTGATACTAAAAATTATAGAAGTTTCGGTCATTTCTTAGATGCAGGTTTCTTTCTTACTCAGAAAACAGTCGATCCTGATGATGGAGGAAATATCTTCTATTTTATAAAAGATTTAAAAAGAAATGATTTTAGAAGAGAGTTATTAATTAATACTTCTGCAAGTATTCCTGTAGAGTCTAGTTTTTATGATCAATTCTTAAACTCATCTTTAAGAGATGGTTTAGTAGGTGCTAAATTTAATAAAGAACAAAAAAGAATAGATTTTATAAGAGCAGATGAAGTTCTAAATCACTTTGGTTGTAATAACAAAACTAATAGGCCATCTTTAATAAGAAAAGAAACTAATATGGAAAGAGAGTTTGTTTATGCGTAAGATTTTTTTAAAAAAAGGTAAATTATTTTTAATGAGAGAACTTACATTAAGAGATGTAGAAAAATCACATAATCTTTTAAATTTAGTTGCTGAGGAAATGAAGGGTAAAGGTAAAGAAGAGTATATTATTTCAAAGTCTAAAGATAAAATTGCGGCTATTATTGATGATGATAACAATAAAATGGTTGGTATATTTTTATTAGATGAAAAACGAAAAGAAAAACAGCTAGTAGCTGAAATGGGATATTTTGGAGTTCCAGAGGATTCTGTTAGGGATGAAAGTGGAGACTTTTTGCCTAATTTTAATGCTGATGCTATAAGTAATTCAGAGTTGGATTATATAGGTAGTGTTTGTGTTCATCCAGAATTTAGAGGTATGGGCTTGTTCAAAGATATGGACTCTTTTTTAGAAGAGGGTTCTAAAAGAAGATATTCTGTAGCTACTGTCGAAATTACTAACTACAAAAGTTTTGGGCATTTTTTAGATGCTGGATTTTTATTAACTCAAACAACAGTTGATCCTTTTGATAATGCTAATATATTCTATTTAGTTAAAGATAAAGAAGAACGATTTAATTTTTCTATTAATAAAAAGAACATGATTCCTGTAAAGGTTGATGAAAGCCTTTATTGTGAAAAGATTGCTAAGATTAAGAAAGATGAAGAAATTATAGGAAGTATTTTTGATAAAAAAACAAAGACAATGTGGTTCTCTAAATCTCCAGAATTGATTGAAAAACTGGGTAATAAAAAGCCATCTTTATCATTTAGTGCTAACAAAAATAAAGGATTAGGACATGAGTCAGTTATTAGTTAAAAAAATAGAAAAAGACAATAGTATTAAAGTTCTATTCACTGGAGCTGTACATGGTAATGAACAGTGTGGGACAAAAGCAATTAATAGAGTTATTGATATGTTTGAAAGCAATGAGATTTTCTTGGAAAAAGGATCTGTTACTTTTATGCCGATATGCAATCCTAGAGCTTATGAAGAAAATACTCGTGATGTTGGAACTAACTTAAATAGAGTAATAGACATTTATGAAAATCCAAACTCTTATGAAGAGATAATTGCTAGTCAAGTGGCTGATGAAATATTAAAAGCTGATTATATGATAGATTTGCACTCTTCTTATACAGATGATGCTCCTTTTTCTTTTCTTGATTATGATACTAGTGAAAATCGTAAGCTGGTGGAAGCAAGTTGTGCTAAGTATTTTGTATCTGGTTTCCCAGAGGTTTATAAAGATAGTGATATTTGTGAAATGTCAACAGAGACTTTTGCAAACTTAAAAGGAAATACTAACTGTATAACTTTAGAGTGTGGAAATCATTATGCTAGGGAAAGTGAAGAGTTTGCTTTTAATACTATAATTAATTTATTAAAGTCTCTTGGAATGATTGATGGTAAGTTTAATTCATCTGTAGAGGTTGAGCAAATACATATAGAAGAAATGGTTTTAAAAAGAGAAAACGGTACTTTAGCAAAAGAGTTTCAAAATTTTGATTTACTTTCGAAAGGCGATTTAATAGCTACATATGAAAATGGTGAAAAAATATATGCAGAGGAAGACTCTGTCATGGTATTGCCTAATGTAGATGCTAAAATCGGACATGAGTGGTTCTACATAGCTAAAAAAAGATAAACTTGAAAAAAAATAATACTTATGCTATACAATTGGTGTTAACAGAAAGGTATATAAATGGGACAACAGTTAGGTAAAATGCCAAGCACAAGACAACTAAGAGTATCAGAACAAGTTAAACAAGTTCTGAACGAAATTTTTATACAAGGGTCTTTTAATGATAGAGACCTTAAGAAAGCTATTGTCTCAATTAATGAAGTTAAGATTTCTCCAGATCTAAAAAATGCTACAGCATATGTTTCTATTATTGGAGAGAAATATCCTCATAAGGCTATTAAAGCTCTTAATAAAGCGGATGCTTATTTCAAAAAAGAAATGTCTAGAAAGCTTAATCTTAAATACACACCAAAGATTAATTTCAGAGCAGATGATGTGATGGATTATGCAGAAAAAATTGAAAACCTATTATCAGGTATTCATGTTAAGGAGGACTAGAGATGTCTAAATTAGATATAGTAATAGCTCCTGCTCCAGTTCTAAAACAAGTAGCAAGCAATGTATCAGAAGTTAATGACGATATTCGTAATCTAATGGATGATATGCTTGAAACTATGTATGCTTCGAATGGTGTTGGTTTAGCTGCTCCTCAAATAGGAGTGTCTAAAAGAGTGGTTGTTATAGATGTTTCTTCAGAAAAGAACTCTCCAATGTTTCTAGTTAATCCTGTTATAAAATATAAGTCAAAAGAAACCGCTATTGAAGAAGAGGGTTGCTTGTCTATTCCAGAACAATACTCTGATGTTGAGAGGGCTAGAGAAGTTGAAGTTGAATACTTAGACTACAATGGAGAGAAGCAAATAGTTAAAGCCTCAGATGACTTGTTGACAATTTGTTTGCAACATGAAATAGATCATTTAAATGGTGTTCTTTTCTACGATCATGTCTCATCTTTAAGAAAAAACATTATACTTAGAAAGCTTAAAAAGCTAAAAAAATAATTTAGTATTTTTCATTTACTGATATTTTTTTCAAAAAAATACTTGACATTAAGAAAATATTCCTATATAAGTTTTATTCAGAAATAGGACAAGTATATCAAAAATTTGATAATCCCCTGTTTATTAAGCCCTTAAAATTAAGATTGTAATTTATATGACTCTGCTATTTGCAGAGTTTTTTTAAACTTATCATAAAAGTAAAGGATACCTTATTAGTAGTAACAAAACAATTTAACAACTAATATTAATCATTTAAATTCTCGGACTTTAAGAACACTCTTTGTTTAAAAGAAGTGAGAGTTTATTTTGGTTAGAAAGGAAAAAATATGTCAACTTCAATTGACCAAGCTTTCGTAAAACAATTCGAAAGAGAAGTTCATGAGTCATTCCAAAGAATGGGCTCTAAACTTGTAAACACAGTTAGAAGCAAAAACAATGTTTTAGGTTCTAGCACAACATTCCAAAAAATTGGAAAAGGTGTAGCTTCAACAAAAGCTAGAAACGGAACAGTTCCTGTTATGAATCTGGCTCATTCTACTGTTGAGTGTGCTCTGTCTGATTACTATGCAGGTGATTGGGTGGATAGACTTGATGAAGTAAAAACAAACATTGATGAGAGAGGTGTAATTGCAAATGCAGGAGCTTATGCTCTTGGTAGAAAAGCGGATGACCTTATCATTGCAGAACTTTCTAAATCAACAAACTATGCTGGATCAAACTCTGACGGTATGACAAAAGCTAAAATTTTAGAAGCTTTTGAAATACTAGGTGCAGCAGATGTGCCTGATGATGGTAATCGTTTTGTTGTTCTAGGACACAAGCAATTTACAGAGCTTCTTTCAATACCTGAGTTTGCAAGTGCTGAGTATGTTGGTTCTGATGAGCTTCCATTTAAAAATGCTCAAGCTAAAAAATGGCTTGGAGCTACATTTATTGCTCACTCTGGATTGCCTAAGTCATCAAATGTTAGAAAATGTTTCTTCTATCATAAAAATGCAATAGGACATGCAAGTGGAGCAGATATCAAAACAGATATTTCATGGCATGGAGATAGAGCTTCTCATTTTGTTAACAATATGATGAGTCAAGGTGCAAAAATCGTTGATACAGCAGGTGTTGTTGTAATGAGATGTTTAGAATCATAAGGAAAGGAGATTAGATTATGGCATATTCAAATGAAAATTTAAGTGTATTAGCATATTCAAACAGCTTTACCTTATGGCATTATAAGTCTGAAGACTTAAACACAGCTATTGTTGCGAACTCATATTTTGATGAGTCTGCAGATATGTTAAGAGTTGGAGATATGATATTAGTGAATGCTGATATTGATGGAACTCCTAAGAATGGATTAGTTGTGGTTACAGCTAATAGTTCTGGAGTTGTAGAAACAAAAGCTCTTGTAACATTTGCATAGTTTATAAAAAAAGCCGTCATTTTTTATGACGGCTTTAATTTTTTTAATAAAAGGAATTTTTATTCCTCTTCTTCACTTAACTCTAAAGGTAAATCAAGTTTTAAATGTAGCTCTTTTAACTGCTCTTCATTAACATTATTTGGAGCTTGCATTAATAAATCTTGAGCTTTTTGATTCATTGGGAATGCAATAACTTCTCTTATGTTAGTGTCTTCTGTTAGAATCATAATCATTCTGTCAATACCTAAAGCAGCACCACCATGAGGAGGAGCACCATATTGGAAAGCATTTAGCATTCCAGAGAATTTCTCTTCAAGAACCGATCTATCATAACCAGCAATAGCGAAAGCTTTTTCCATAACATCTGCTTTACTATTTCTTATTCCTCCAGATGCAACTTCATAACCGTTTATAACTAAGTCATATTGGTATGCAACAATATCAAGAGGATCTTTATTCATTAGATCATCCATGCCACCTTGAGGTGTTGAGAACGGGTTATGAGAGAAATCAATTTTTTGATGTTCTTCATCAAACTCATACATTGGGAAGTCAACAATCCAGCAAATTTCAATTTTACTTGTATCAATTAAATCCAATTCTTCCGCTATTTTTGTTCTAGCAAGTCCAGCAAACTTATTTGCCTCAGCAGCTTTTTTATTAGCTATGAAGAATAAAGCATCATTTGCTCCTGCTCCAGTTATTTCTTGAAGCTCAGTTTTTGCTGAATCTAAGAACTTAGACAAAGCACCTTTCGATTCGTTATTTTCATCAAATATTAAATATCCTAGACCTGGTTGTCCTTCTCCTTGAGCCCAAGCATTAAGTTTATCAAAGAAGCTTCTTGGTTTGTCAGCAACATTTGCTACTTTAATTGCTCTAACAACACCGCCTGATTGAGCGATTCCTTTAAAAGCTTTAAACTCTGTGATATCAGTTTTAAATACTTCTGTAACATTATCAATTATTAGAGGGTTTCTTAAATCTGGCTTATCACTACCATATTTTTCCATAGATTCTTTATATTTAATTCTTCTAAATGGAGCTGTAGAAACCTCTTTCTTTTCTCCTGTAAAATCAGAGAATTTTTCAAAGATGTTATATGTAACTGGCTCAATAGCTTCGAATATATCATCTTGAGTAACGAAAGACATTTCAAAGTCTAATTGATAAAACTCACCAGGAGTTCTGTCCGCTCTACCATCTTCATCACGGAAACATGGAGCTATTTGGAAGTATCTATCAAAGCCTGCAACCATAAGTAATTGCTTGAATTGTTGTGGTGCTTGAGGCAATGCATAAAATTGTCCTGGATGAACTCTTGATGGAACTAGATAATCTCTTGCTCCTTCAGGAGATGATGCAGTAAGGATTGGAGTGTTAAACTCTGTGAATCCTTGTCCAACCATTTGTTCTCTAATGAAAGCATTCATTGCAGATCTTAAACGAATCTTTCTTTGCATTTTAGGTCTTCTTAAATCTAAGAAACGATATTTTAATCTTGTTTCTTCTCCAGAATCCTCTTCGCTATTAACTTGTAGTGGTAAAACTGCAGATTCTGAAAGAATTTCAAATTTATCTACAGTAACTTCAATATCTCCTGTTTCCATCTTTGGATTTACAGTTCCTTCAAGCCTATCCACAACTTTACCTGTGATTGTTATTACAGATTCATTTCTAGTGTGCTCAGCTTTTTCTAGTATATCTTTATTTTCTTCTATATTTACAACACATTGAGTAACTCCATAAGTATCTCTAAGGTCTATGAATAAAAGACCCCCATGGTCTCTTTTTCTGTGAATCCAACCAGATAGCTTCACTTCTTCCCCAACATTAGCTTTTCTAAGCTCGTTGCATTTGTGTGTTCTATATGTATGCATATTATTTTCTTTCTTTTTTAAGTTAATGTAAGGGCGATAGTTCAACCGCGGTGCCACCTTACTTTAAAAAAGCTTTTAATATTTTTAAAAACTCTTTCCTTAAAAAGCTGTAACGGGCTTACCCGGAGGATTCTACTTGGTTTTACCTTTCTTTCCTCAGCTCCCTGTTGTTTGCAGATCGTAGCAGATGAAGTTATTTATACTATATATATGTGCATTTTGTCAAGAAATTAGAAAAATCTTGACTTTTTTATATATATGATATATTGTGACATTTCCACGAATTAAGAATATTTTGAAAAAATCGCATAAAGAGGATAAAAATAATGGCTAAAGTATGTCCAATTACAGGGAAAAAAGTAATTTCAGGTAGAACTATCTCTATTACAAGAAGTCAAATTTCTGGAAGAACAAAAAGAAAATTCAATGTAAATTTACAAAAAACATCATTCTATAGTGAAGCTATGGACAAAATGATTAAATTAAGAGTAACAGCTGCTGGTATCAGAACTGTTGAGAAAAAAGGTGGAATCGATGCATATCTATTAGGTATGGATAATAACAAACTAGATTCTTCTTTGAAAAAAATTAAAAAGAATGTTGAAAAAGCGATTGCTCGTAAATCAGCTTAGTTTTTTTAATAAACTTGAAAAAAATAAAACTCTCTGTTATATTGCAGAGAGTTTTTTTAATGATTAAGGAAAAATAAATGAAAGTATCAGATTTTGATTTCGAACTACCTAAAGAAAAGATAGCGGTTAGACCTGCAGAGCCTAGAGACTCTGCTAAAATGCTTTGTGTTAAAGGAAATAAGATAGAAGATAAAATATTCTATGAAATAATTGATGAATTAAATGCAGGAGATTGTTTAGTTTTAAATGATACAAAAGTAATACCAGTTAGAATTAAGGGAAAAAGAGATGCTGTTAAAATTGAAGCTACTTTGCATAAAATGTATGATGAAAAGAGTTGGTGGGCTTTTGCAAAACCTGGCAAAAGACTAAAAATTGATAATACAGTTGTTTTTGGAGAAGGGTTTACAGCTAAAGTAATTCGTAAAGATGATCATAATGGGGTATTGTTTGAATTTAATAAATCAGGGCAAGAGCTATTTAATGCTTTAGAGAATAATGGTGTGATGCCTCTTCCTCCATATATTGAGAGATTAAATGGAAGCGATAAGCAAGATGCTTCAGATTATCAAACTGTATATGCTTCAAATGAAGGGGCTGTGGCTGCTCCGACGGCTGGTCTGCATTTTACAGAGAATTTACTAGAAGAAATCAAGAATAAAGGAATCGAGATAGTTTATGTAACTCTTCATGTTGGAGCAGGAACATTTATGCCAGTTAAAGTAGAAAATACAGAAGATCATATTATGCATTCTGAATATGGTGTTATAACTCAAGAAAAAGCGGATAAGCTAAATGATGTTCATAAAAATGGAGGCAAAATAATTGCGGTTGGGACAACTTCTATGAGATTATTAGAAAGTGCTGTTGATGAAAAGGGAATCATTAAAGCTTTTGCTCAAGAGACAGATATATTTATTACTCCTGGTTATAAGTTTAGGGCTGTAGATAAGTTAATAACAAACTTTCACTTACCTAAATCTACTCTATTTATGTTGATTTGTGCTTTTGCAGGGACTGATAACATGAGAAAAGCATATAGCCATGCTATGCAGCAGGATTATAAGTTCTATTCTTATGGTGATGCTTGCTTCTTAGAGAAGGCATAACTTCCTCTTTTTTTGCTTTTTCTTCATTAGGATCAGCTTTTTGGACTTTTATTTTTTCAGAGGTGATTTTTGTATCTCCACATATTTGACACTTATGTAGAGTGTATTTAGTGTTGCCTTCTGTTTTAGACATTATTTCTAACCAATAACATATATGTAGTTCTTTTTTAGATTTCATAATAAGTCTCCTATAAGAATATATTTCATATATTAAAGGTAGTTTCTCATAATGTCAAACTTTTTATATATTCATATTCAAGCTAGTTTCTTTTTTTCTAGATTTAAGTTTTTTAGGACTGTGCTTCTTCATCGCAGAACCAAAAATTTTATGATATAATTCTAATTCATTTTTTTTCTTAAAATCTTGATGAGTTGCAACTTCTGTTTTAAATCTTTTTGCTCCACACATATAACAGCAATATAAAGTTGCTTTATAGTCATTTTTAACTCTTAATATTTTTTCTTCCCATGAATGTGGGCAGTAATTCATATAATAGCTTTTATAATCTTCTTTCATTTTCATCCTTATCTATACTTTTTTAGAACGAGTTTGATAACATATTTTTTAAACCATGTAAATAAGAAATATATAATTTTTATACTTTATACAAATCTTGCAAAAAATAATTAAGTATATTATAAGGTTAAAGCTGTAGATAAGTTAATAGCAAGCTTTCACTTATCTAAGTTTACATTGTTTATGTTGATTTGTACTTTTGCAGGGGCTGATAACATGAAAAAAGCATATAATTATGCTATGTGACAGAGCTATAATCTCTACTCTTATGTCTGTGCTTGCTAGAGAAGGTTTAACTATTTCCACCAGAGGAAGAGCCACTATTACTTGAACCGCTTCCTGCAAAACTTGGTGTTGGAGTTAAAACAGGTGTGTTAGGTGTAGTTTTATTAGAGTTACTCATATTTGTTAATGATGTTTTTGCTGAGGTTATTGCAACAGAGTTTCCACTAACTTCTATTGAAGAAGTAGTAATGTTAGGACTTGAACTTGTTTCCCCTAGTGCATTAGTATTAATGATTTCAGCATTGCTTATAGTGATGTTTTGAGTTGAGTTATTGTCCCAAGAGTTCTTCATAACATTTGAAGATGCTTCAGTCATGTTTTTAATCTCTGTCGAATTTGCAATTTTTTCAGCAGCAGCTATAAGTTGCTCATCTGATGCAAGTTGAGGTTCTTTTAATATCTCTTTATTAACCGTTTCTTCAGGGGTATCTTTTTCTTCCATTTTTATTAATAAGGCACCTGCTCTTGTTAACATATTCTCATTGTTTGCAGAGTCTTTAACTTCTTGATGCTTTAATTGAGGTCTGCTTGTCTTTATTTCTGGTTTCTCTAATTTTTTTTCTTCTATTTCAGTTTTTGCCTCTGTTTTCGCATTTTCTTTATTTTTAATAGTATTGCTATTAATATTTTTTTCTATATTATCTTTAATAATCTCTTTTGTTTCAGTTTTAGGCTCTTCTAATGCTTCTTTAAGGGGCTTTATATTATTATATATAGTGTTTTCAGGGTTTTTTATAGAAGTTGCATTAGATTTATAATTGCTTGTTTCCTTCTCTGCAATAATTGTTAAGTTTTTATCTTCATAATTTGATTCAGCAACCTTTTCCTTGATTTCTTTTGGATTTTGTTCTTGTTTATCGATTTTTTCTGCGACAAAGTTAGCTTTTTGAACAGTTGTTTCTATGATAACTTTAGGGTTTTCTAAAATTTTCTCTTTAATGTTTTCGGAAGTTTCTTTTGAGTGTATTATTCTATTATATATTTCTTTCTCAGCTATTTTGATAGCATTTGCATTTGTTTTATCAATGCTTGATTTCTCTATTGCAATAGTTGTTAACTTTTGAGCTTCAGAGCTTGATATGCTAATTTGCTCTTTGACCGTCTTTTCTTTTTCTGCTGGTTTAATGTTTTGTTCTTCTGTATAATTTTTTTGAACTTCTTCATTTTTTGTAAAGTTATTAGGATTGTCATCAAAAGAAGATTGTTGTTTCTTCTTTTGAAATCTTTTTATTTCTATATGGTCGCATTTAGGACAAGCATAATGTATTTCTATGAAGTTTTCTTTATTAATAACATTCTTTTCAATCCACTCATCATATCTGGAAAAAGGATGAGAACACATTTCAGGCTTTAAAGTATAGTTTTTCATAATAAGCCTCCTTTTTTATATGCATATTATATCATAAAAAAATATTAAAACAAATTCTTTTTTAATATTTTATAAAAGCGGTATGTTTTTGACACCGTACTTTTATTGACTTGCCTTTTTTTATGTTATGTAGTATGTTCTTCTTTAATAATTAAATTCGAACAAATTGACTTTTTATAAGATTTTTTCTTTTAGATTGTCAAAATAGAGTGTGCAGTGTATGCGACCTCCTCGAGTCGAGATTTTGACAAAAATAAAAGGGAAAAAATATAAAGAATGGAAAATAAAGGTGAAAGAATAGCGAAAGTTATCGCAAGAGCAGGAGTTTGTTCTCGTCGAGAAGCAGAAAAACTCATTGAGCAAGGAAGAATATCAATTAATGGTAAAGGAGTAAAAACTCCAGCTACATTCGTAACAGATACAGATGATATAAGATTTGATGGGGAAAGAATCCGTAAGGCTGAAAAGACTAGATTGTGGGTGTATTATAAACCTGCAGGTCTTATCTGCTCAAATAGTGATGAAAAAGGTAGGAAAAATATATTCTCTACTTTCCCCAAATACATGCCAAGAGTTATGTCTGTAGGTAGATTAGATTTAAACTCAGAGGGATTGTTGTTGCTAACAAATGATGGGAAACTCTCTAGAGAGTTAGAACTTCCAGCAAATGGACTTAAAAGAACTTATAAAGTTAGAGTTTTTGGCAAAGTAAATGAAAAAGTTTTAGATGGTCTTAAAAATGGTAAAGTAGTAAATGGAGTTAGATATGGCTCTATAATTGCAACTTTAGAAAAACAAGAAGGAGCTAATGCTTGGCTTAATGTTGAACTATCAGAAGGTAAGAATAGAGAGATTCGTAAAGTTATGGAATCTATAGGTTTATCTGTTAATAGACTTATAAGATTATCATATGGCCCATTCCACTTAGGAGAACTTAAAAAAGGTCAAATACAAGAAGTGTCATATGGGGTTATAAAAGAAAAACTGCATCAATATATATAATATGTTTTTAGTTTATACTTTTATTATTTTCAATAAAGATATAGGGTATTAAAGAATCAGAATGCAGTTAGGAGAATTCTCCTGATATATGCATTATTAAAACCTCTTGACAAATATGCGGATTTCATGCAAAAACATAGGTAATCAAAGTTAACTTTATATTTGGGAGATACCTATGTTTAAAAAATTAATGTTCATAACATTATTACTATTAACAACAAATGCTAATGCTGCTAAACAGTATTATTATTTTAATAAATTGCCAAATTTAATTAAAGCATCTTGTGATGGTAGTCCATTTACATGCTCTGGAGGAGAATCTGGTGGAGAAACTCCTGGAGAAGAAGTAGATTTATCAAAACTTAGCATATCAGTATCAAGTGAGTTAATGTTAGAAAAAGACAGTAGTTCTAAAGCTCTGCCTGTTAGTTTATCAATAAGTGACGGAGATATCAGCGGAGTAACTTTAAGTGTAGTTAAGAAAGAGGACATATCCTCGATAATAAGTGCAGTTTCTGTGAGTGATAATGATGGTTCAGATAGAGAGATAAGTGTAAGTAAAGCAAGTGGTGGAGTTTTAGGAAGAGCTACTATAACTATAACAGCAACCTCAGGCAGTACTAGTAAGAGTGTAGATGTAAGTGTATTTACAGCGGGTAATTGCCCATTAGCAAAGTCTATTGATACAATTGA